>JAFVTX010000065.1 GCA_017503015.1 Fibrobacter sp.
GATGCAGATGCGTTAAATCGGAGAACTGTGATAAAATGAAAAAAGAACGTAAGACTAGGCGGCGAACTCTAGTATGCAGGCACTTAATCTCAAAGGATCAGTTGGCTGAAGTGGTCAACCTCTTTCCACTAACTCAATACGTTCTTTAACTCTAATATACCTCTTTTTTCGGAGAAAAGCAATGATCAAGGCTAAAATTGATGACAAAAATTGCAAGTTTTATCCCTGCTCATAAAGAGCCCCTATAAGACAAGAAAGAAAATGGTTTCCAAGAATTGACAGAATCTGTATTGAAAAGAAGGTTTTTCGCAAGAAAAGGAAATGTTGAGTATTTCGATTTCTTAATCGATATAGAAAAAATAAAAGACTCCCCGAAATTCAGGGAGCTATTGGGCTTTTTCAACACTAAAAGTGTAAGATAATCATCGCGACAGCTGTTTCCTTTTACTAAAAAAATTAGCCCAATAAGGATTCTCTTTATCGAATAAAACTTTTTGCTCTGGAGTGAAACTATGAGGATAATCTTTGAATAGAAATAAAATCGTTTTCTTGTCAAAAGAAACTGCATGAAGGCCGCATTGATCAATATAATCAACCCACCAGATTACATCACCTTCATTTTCCTTATAGAATTCGAATTTACGAGTTTCTTCTTTGACAGTGATCATGATTAACCTCGCTCTCTAATATACCATTTTACCCAAGGAATTGCAACCCCATGGCAGATTTTATCAACGCAGACGTAAAAATCGATAAATTCAACGAAATTATCGATATTGCGAATCGGACGGCAAGCGACTTGAAGCCCGCCATGGCGGCTATCGTTTTACCTCAGCTCATAAAGAGCTCCTATAAGACAACGATTTCACACGAAAAAGGGACGAATTGAATACTTCGATGTTTTGATAGACATTGAAAAATTAAAAGACTCCCCAAAATTTAGGGAGCTACTAGGATTCTTGAACACAAAGGTATAAGTAAATGTTGATGATTTTTAACCGCCAAGTAATTTTTTCCAATAAGGATTCTCTTTATCGAACAAGGCTTTTTCCTCTTTGGTGAAGTTCTTGGGATAATCTCCGAAAACAAACAAAATTTTTTTCTTATCGAAGGATACAGCTTCTGTTCCATGTTCACCAATATAATCAACCCACCAAATTTTATCGTTTTCGTGAACTTTGTAGAACTCAATCTTTCTTGTTTCTTTGTCAACCGTAATCATGATTAACCTCGCTCTCTGTTTTATCTCCGCTCATAAAGAGCTCCTATAAGACCTGCTTTCTGAATATGCTTTATTTTATACGGGTTCGCAGGCGGTTTGACGCTGGAAAAAACAGAAAAAAAGGAAGGATTTCTTGGATTTTGTCGATTTCAACAGGCCTTTGTAAAAAAGAGAGCCGCTGATTTCCATCAGGGAAAATGTCAACGGCATAACGATTCTTTCCGAACAAGAAAAGTTGAAAAGCGCAAGCTGACGATGTGGGGGTGTTAGGGGGCTTGCCCCCTAGGCGAAGGCTTCCCCCTTTCTTTGTTAATTGCTGAAATTTTACACATTCGCAAGGCGTTTTTTTCCGCAAAAAAAAGTCTATACTAGTAGATGGGGACTGTCTCCGTCTGCCAAACGGAGGCTTTTCCGAGAAAATATGGGAATATGGCTAGAACATTAGTTGTTTTTTCTCAAAAATGTAATTATATTATAATTACACCACGAGGTTCTATATGGAAGTAGAATTCGAGTGGCTTTTTGTTGGAGACGGAATATGAAAAAGGAATATGACTTTTCGGGCATGAAAGCGGTAAAGAACCCTTATGCGGCGGCGTTGAAAAAGCAGATAACCATCCGCCTCAATTCAAGAACCATCGATTACTTCAAGAACATGGCAAAAAACGTCGGCATACCTTACCAGACGCTTATAGATTCGTATCTCACGGACTGCGCCCTGTGCAAACGCAAACTGACAATGCGGTGGAAATAAAAAAGCGGGAATTTTATCCCGCTTGTTCCTCTACTTCACTGACCAGTCGATAGGCTCGATTCCCTTGCTTACAAGGAATGCGTTTGCCTTGCTGAAATGCTTGCAGCCGAAAAATCCTCGGTAGGCCGAAAGAGGGCTCGGGTGTGGGGCGGTGAGGATCAGGTGCCCGCGGTTTGGCGCCACCAGGGCCTGTTTCTTTATAGCGAAACTGCCCCAGAGCAAGAACACCAGATTTTCCCGCACCTGCGAGAGCCTCTGGATAATGGTGTCGGTAAAGGTCTGCCAGCCGATTCCCGCATGGCTTGCCGCCTGGTGGGCCCGCACCGTCAGGGAGGCGTTCAGGAGCAAGATGCCCTGGTGGGCCCAGCTTTCCAGGTTCCCGTGCTGCGGGGGTGTGATGCCAAGGTCGTCGTGGAGTTCCTGGAAGATGTTGATGAGGGAGGGCGGCGGGTCGATTCCGTTAGGCACCGAGAAACACAACCCGTGGGCCTGTCCTGGATTGTGGTATGGGTCTTGCCCGATGATGACCGCCTTTACCTTGTCCACAGGGCAAAAGTCCAGGGCCGCAAAGATTTTCGGCCCTGGCGGGTATATCACGTGGTGTTCCGCCTTCTCCTTCAGGAGGGTTTCCTTTATTTTCTGGAAATAGGGCTGCTCGAACTGGTCGCCCAGGAGTTTCAGCCAGGATTCTTCAAGTTTAACCATTATGGCCGAAAAATACTTAATTATTTTGCCAATGTCTCCATTAATGCTTATATTTCTTTTATTGAACACTGGTATGTTCGCCTAATAAAGGAGGCCTCCATGACAAAAACATTCGCTATGCGCCTGGCTGCTATTTCTGCTGTGGCTATACTCTGCTCCTGCGGTGATTCTTCCACGGGAGCCAAGGATGATGGGGACAAATCCTCCAAAGAGTCTGTGAAGTCTGTTTCTGGTTTGGGGAAGTGCTCGGCAGACCGTGCGGGTGAAGTCCTCTATGTAGAAGACGAAAAAGCCGAGTATATCTGTATTCCTAACGAATGGAAAAATACCGGCGCCACCGAAAATAGTGAAGGTGATGAATCTGACACAAGTTCAAGTCCCTCCAAAAACAAGTCATCGTCTTCGACAAAGGGAAGTAGTGGAAGTACTTCGGGTTCAAGCAGCGCCTCTGATTCGGGTAAGAATTCCTCTGGGTCTGGCTCTGCAAGTTCTTCAAGTGTTGCACAGGAACCGACTTCTAGTGCACCCGGCGCAAATGAAACCATTCCTACGAAGCCTGTGAGCAAGGCCTTTTCGGGAGTGGTGCAAAAGGGCCCGTTCACGAGTGGCTCTACTATGAAAATTTGGGAACTGGATGAGGATTTGGCCTTGACGGGAACGAAGTTTGAATGGGAGGTATCTTCGTCTCTTGGTGAATTTTCTTCGCCTAAGTTGAATCTTGCTACCCAGTATGGATTGCTTCAGGCTACGGGAACCTTCTATAACGAGGTTTCGGGCTCTACAACGACAGGAGATTTTACCCTGAAGGGGATTGTGGACCTGAGTAACCGGGACAAGGCGAACTTGAACATTTTGGCTCACCTGGCTTACAATAGGGCGATGGCTCTGTTTGCGACAGGAGATTACAAAAACATTCCGGCAGCCAAGTCTAAGGCCGAACAGGAAGTGATGGAAGCGTTCTACATGAATCCGAAGGATGCCCCCCTGAACCACGCCTTTGAAGATTTGAGCATCTTTGGCACAACCAACGACGATGCCAAACTTCTGGCGGTGTCTATCCTGCTTACTCGGGGATTGAATCCGACGGGAATAACGTCTACCACGGCGGAACTATCTGCGGATATCAAGGATGACGGTAAGTGGAACCAGAGTTCGGAATCTACGACGCAGGTGACCGTTGCGGATTGGGCGCTTAACAATTTGGCAAACAATTCCAAGATCCGCACCAGGGTAGAAACCCAAGGTGGTAACGCCCCCAATTTCGAAAGATGGATAGGGGAGTTTATTGAGGGCGTCTATTCCATTCCCTGTACCGACAAGTTGGATGGGAATATGGAACAGATCGCTGTTGCAGGAAGTTCGTACAATGGTAAAAAACTGGTCTGCGATGGCGGCAGCTTGAGATTTGCAACAAGGCTGGATACCCTTATCGGGTATGCGTGTACCGCGTCCAGGGACGGAGTCATTAAGAGTTACATTGACCCCTATTATGGCACTAAAAAGGAGCAGATTTGCGATAGTGGCGTTAAAAGCTGGAGGGACGTTGGAATCTACGATTACTCCAAGGAGGATTTCTTCAGCGAAACGGCCAATTATGGCACGCTCAAGGATAGCCGCGACAACAAGACATACAAAACCATAAAGATCGGTAGCCAGACCTGGATGGCCGAGAACCTTGATTATTCAGATTCTACGAAGATGACGAATTTGAAGGGGAATTCCTGGTGTTTCAACAATCGCCCAAAGAATTGCGAGATGGCGGGAAGGCTTTATACTTGGACGGCGTCCATGAATCTGGCGTCATTCTACCTTGAAGAAAGTGCTGCCGATGTTATTGCGGAAAAACATCAGGGTGCGTGTCCCGATGGATGGCATATCCCGACCTCTACAGAATGGAATGACCTTATGGAGTATGTCGAGGCGAAAGGTACTGAGCACTATGCTGGTTCTTACTTAAAGTCCAAGACGGGGTGGCAAAGCTATTCGACGAGTGTAAAATCATTGGATGAATATGGTTTCTCTGCGATTCCCACGGGAGCCTATTACGGGAAATATGCAAATGCGGGGGAAACCTATAGTGCCTATACCTTTGATGACGAAGGCCAGTTTACCAATTTCTGGTCTGCAACGGAAGCCCCCAAGACAGCTGCGGCCACGAAGGCTCTATATTGGTTCCTGGATTACCGCTACAACTATTTTGATGTAAGTACCGATTACAACCAGAAGGGGCGCGGATTCCCGATTCGCTGCGTCAAGAATTGATTTTGGAAAATCTGCCCTTGATTCTCGTTTATGCCGGAAGTGCCTTGATGCTTCTCAACATCGTCCGTTACATTTTGCTGGAACGGGTTGTTCTCAGGTCGAACTACTGGGACATGGGCCGTGGCCCTCTCCACATTCCCCTGGCGCTGTTGGTCCTGTTCCTCTTGGGCTACCTGGCGGTTGGCTATGTGGGGACTTCCGACAACGTGGTTCCATCCATCCTCTTTGGCGGGAGCCTTTTTGTGTTCCTGATTCTTTCCCTGATGAAGATTGTCCTTAAAAAAGTTGAAGAGGGGGAAGAACGCATCGGGGCTGTCCACAAGGACTTGAACGCGGAGAAGAAGGAACACGAGGCCAAGTCCGCATTTCTTTCTAACATCGGTCACGATATCCGTACCCCCATGAACGAAATCATGGGCTGTGTCGCCCTTTGCAAAAAAGAAGACGCAACCTTGCCCGAAATCAGGGAGAACTCAGTGAAGATTGAACGTTCCTGCCAACACCTGCTGTCGCTGGTGAACGACGTGCTGGAAATGAGCCGCCTGGAAAGCGGTAAAATCGAGGCGGAAGAGTCCGCCCTGGACTTAAGGGAAATGGTGTCTGGGTGGCAAGAAACCTTCGCGCCTCGGATGCAAGAGAAGAACATCGACTTCACTGTGGATTGCAGCGGCGTAAAAGATCCGCTGGTCCTTTGTTCCCGCCAGGGTTTCAACCGGGTCGTCATGAACCTCTTGAGCAACGCCTGCAAGTTTACGCCCGATGGTGGAGAGGTTTCCTTGAAACTTTCCGAAAAGCCTTCGGAAAGGGAAGGCTTTGGCCTGTACGAATTGCGGGTGAAGGACAACGGAATCGGCATGACCGAAAGCCTTGCGAGCCGCCTGTTCGACGCCTTTGAAATGGAGCGCTCCTCCTCGTTGAGCGGTGTCCAGGGCGTGGGCCTTGGAATGGCCATCACCAAGCGCATCGTGGACCAGATGGACGGAAAAATCCAGGTGCAGAGCCAGTCCGGAAAGGGCACGGAGTTCGTGGTGACGCTTCCCATGCGCCTCCAGTCGGCCATGCAGACCCAATGGAATGCGGACTTGCCGAATTGTCCGGTGAATTTTGCGGGCAAGCGGGTCCTTTTGGTAGAGGACATGGTCGTCAATCGCGAAGTAACCGGTTTGATCCTGAAAAACATGGGCTTCGAGGTGGAATTTGCGGCAAATGGCGAGGAGGGCGTTTACAAGCTGTCCAGCGCCCATCCCGGCTACTACGACATGATCCTGATGGATATCCAGATGCCCGTCATGGACGGTTACGAGGCCACCCGCCGAATTCGCCGTCTCGGCAATGTGGAACAGGCATACGTCCCCATCGTGGCCATGACCGCCAATGCCTTTAGCGCAGATATAGAAAAGGCCATGGAGGCGGGAATGAACGCCTACGTGGCCAAGCCTATCGATGTAGCGGTTCTTGAAAAGACCCTGGCAGGATTTTTCGGGAAAAAAGTCTAGTCCCGCAAGAATCCGGTGAGCGGGTCGGAGGCGGAAGCCCCGCGCGTGAGCACGCGCCCAAGGCCTGCCAGGTAGGCCTTGCGACCCGCCTCGATGGCAAGCTTGAAGCTGTTTGCCATGAGCGTCAGGTCGCCCGCCGTTGCAAGGGCGGTGTTCGCCATGATGGCGGCGGCCCCCATCTCCATGGCGGCGCAGGCTTCGGAGGGTTTTCCGATTCCCGCGTCTACGATGATGGGCTGGTCAATCTCGTCAATCAGAATTTGGATGAATTCCCGTGTGGATAGTCCCTTGTTGGACCCGATGGGGGCAGCGAGGGGCATGACGGCGGCAGCGCCTGCGTTTACCAGGTCTCGGGCCACGTTCAGGTCGGGGTACATGTAGGGCATTACCACAAAGCCTTCTTTTGCCAAAGTCTCCGTAGCCTTTACCGTTTCGTAGTTGTCGGGCAACAGGTACTTGGTGTCCCGCATGATTTCGATTTTTACGAAGTCTCCGCAACCAAGTTCACGGGAGAGCCTTGCGATACGCACGGCCTCGTCGGCATTTCGGGCTCCCGAAGTGTTGGGCAGTAGGGTCACTCCCTTGGGAATGTAGTCCAGGATGTTCTCGTGGTCCTTGGTGTTGGCGCGGCGCACGGCAAGCGTTACGATCTGTGCCCCGGCGTCACGCACAGCAGCCTCGATGAGCTTCAGCGAGTACTTGCCGGAACCAAGAATAAAACGGGAACTGAATTCGTGACCGCCAATAACGAGAGTATCCTTTGCGCCTTCCATAAAGCCTTCTTTTTTTTTTGCGTCTGGAATATAGAAAAATCCGCCCGAAATATGGACGAGGCGAAAAGGAGATGCCCGCCTTCGCGGGCATGACAAATCGAAGAAAGGACGGTCGTCCGTGAGCAACAAAGCCCCTGGTATTAACCAGGGGCGGTTGCGAGAGTGAGCGCAGTCCGGAGAATTTGCTCCTGACTTTGGCGCGAACGGTCGTTTACGTCTTGTCTTCGCCGCGGAGCATGATGACCTTGCCCGTGCGGATGTATTCCACGATTTCGAATTTTTGGAGCAGGCTCTTTAGGTTGTCCACCTTGTCGCTGCTTCCGGTAATCTGGATAATCATGGACTTTTCGGTCATGTCTACGGTATGGGCCTTGAAGTGGTCGCAGAGCTGCAACACTTCGGTCCTCTGGTCCGGAGAACAGCGCACCTTGATGAGGGCCAGTTCCTTTTCCACCGCGTTGGTGTCGGTATGGTCCTTGGCCTGCACCACGTCCACCAGCTTTTCCAGCTGCTTGATAATCTGCATCAGGATTTCGGGGTTTCCGTGGGCGATGATGTTCATGCGGCTGAAATTCGGGTCCAGAGTGGGGGAGACCACCAGGGAATCGATGTTGTAGCCACGACGGGAGAACACGAGGGCGATACGCACCAGCACGCCGGGGCGGTTCGCAACCAACAGACTAATAGAATGTGCCTTATCAATCATCTTCAAATCCTCCTATTAGGTCGATCCCGTGGGCTTTTCCAGCTGGGCCTTGGGCTGTTCAACAATCATGCTGGTAATGGGGGCGCCTGCGGGAATCATGGGGAACACGTTGTCTTCCTTTTCGCATTCGCAATGGATAAGGATGGGCCCGTCCTTGTATTCCAGCGCCTTCTGGATAACGCGTTCGGCGTCGGCGGCGCGCTTGATACGCAGCCCCGGAATGCCGTAGGCCTCGGCGAGTTTTACGAAGTCGGGGTTGCCCTGCATGTCCACGCTAGAGTAGCGGTGTTCGTAGAAGAGTTCTTGCCACTGGCGCACCATGCCCAGGTACTTGTTGTCCATCACGAAAATCTTGATGGGCAACTTGTGGATAGCGGCTGTGGCCAGTTCCGCTTCGGTCATCTGGAATCCGCCGTCGCCGCTGAAGCTGAGCACCGGCCAGCCGGTCTCGTTGCCGAAGGAGGCGCCGATGGCGGCGGGGAACCCAAAGCCCATGGTGCCGGCGCCGCCGCTGGAGTGCAGCTGGCGGGGGTAGTTGATGTCGAAGAACTGTGCGACCCACATCTGGTGCTGGCCCACGTCGGTAGTGACGATGGCCTTGCCCTGGGTAAGCTTGCTTGCTGTTGCAATCACGTGCTGCATGCGGAGTCCGCCCTGCTTGGGGTAGGTGAGGGGGAACTTCTTTTTCCAGCTCTGGCAAGTTTTAACCCAGTCGGCGGTGTCCAGCTTGTTTACCATGGGCAAGAGCTGTTCCAGCACGAGCTTGGCGTCGCCGCAGAGGAACACGTCGGGCTGCAGCACCTTGCCCTCTTCGGCGGGGTCGATGTCCAGGTGCATCTTGACGGCGTCCTTGCAGAACACGTCCAGCTTACCGGTGATACGGTCGTCCCAGCGGCTGCCGATGGAGAAAATCAAATCGCAGTCCAGTACCGCCTTGTTGGCGTAAACCGTACCATGCATGCCCAGCATGCCCAGAGAAAGCTCGTGGTCGGTGGGGAAGGCGCCTAGGCCCAGCATGGTGCAGCACACGGGAGCGTTCAGCTTTTCGGCCAGCTCGCGCACCTGGCGGCTCGCTCCGGAAATCATGGCGCCGTGGCCTACCAGCAAGAGGGGCTTCTTGGACTTTTTCAGGAATTCTGCAGCCTTCTCAACCGCCTGGATGGGGGCGTGGGTCGGAATCTTGTAGCCCGGCAGGTCCATCTTGTCGGTGAAGGGGGCGGTGCAGGGGCCGGCGGTCACGTCTTTGGGCAGGTCGATGAGCACGGGGCCCGGTCGGCCGCTGCGCGCGATGTGGAAGGCCTCTTTCATGATACGGGGAAGGTCGTTGGAATCCTTCACCAGGTAGGAATGCTTGACGGCGGCGAAGGTCATGCCGCTGGTGTCGCATTCCTGGAAGGCGTCCTTGCCCAGGTTCGGCGTGGTGGTCTGGGCGGCCAGCACCACGATGGGGCTGGAATCCATGAGGGCGGTGTAGATGCCGGTAAAGGTGTTGGTGGCGCCGGGGCCGCTGGTCACCAGGGCAACGCCCACCTTTCCGGTCTGACGGGCGTATCCGTCGGCCATGTGGGTGGCTCCCTGCTCGTGGCGGGTCAGCACTACTTTAATATTAGAATCGAGAATTGCGTCGAACATGGGGATTGCAGATCCGCCAGGGTACCCGAAAATGGTATCGACGCCCTCTCTTTTGAGACATTCGATAATCACTTCGGCTCCACTTAATGTCTTGTTTGCCATAAAAGTCCTGAGTTAAAGTTTGGAAATTTATAAAAAGTTGACGAAAAATTAGCAGTTTTTGTTTAGGACGGCAAGATATAGTTCCTGAATTTGTTGAAAATTTTTGAAATTTTTAATAAAAATTGAATTTTTTAAGCTTTTAATTGTTGAAAATTGTGTAAAAATTGGCAAAGTTTTGAGAAATTTTGGTTTTGATTGTTCAAAATTCGCTATTTTTATCCGTGAATTTTGCTGAATGACTGTTTTTTTGATATGAAAATTTTGGATTTTTGCGCAAAAAGGCGCTACGTTCTCGAACGGATCCCCGATCAAAGCCTGCCCTGAGCTTGTCGAATGGGTCGGGGATGACACTTCTTGAGACCCTCAATCCTAACCACTAATCACTAACCACTAATCACTAAATCCTAGCCCCTAGATCCTAACCCCTAGATCTTAACCATGAAATACAAGAATCCCGACTTCATGTCTGCCGTCACCACTCCCATCGAGGGAGAAATCGCCTTCCGTAACTACGCCGCATCCACTTTTGGCCCTAACTATATCATAGTAGGCATTGACGAAGTGGGCCGCGGTCCGTTGGCGGGCCCTGTGGTGGCCTGCGCCGCCGTGCTCAAGTCTGCAGATGTTTTGTCCGTATTGAACGACTCGAAAAAGTTTACTCGGCCCAAACGCGAGGCCATTTACGACAAAGTAAAGGACGCCTGCGAATGCTATGCCATAGCCAGTGCCAGCGTTGAGGAAATTGATCAACTGAATATTCTGGAAGCTGACTTTTTGGCCATGCGGCGGGCGTTGCAGGCTTTGGGTATGACGGGGATCACGGAAAAACAGCCCGAACTACCCGTGGAGGTTCGGGGACATTTTAAGCCGGGTGCGACCGTTCTAGTAGCGGTGGATGGAAATTTGAAAATTCACGGTTTGGACTTGGGGTGCCAGTTCCCCGTGATAAAAGGGGACAGTTTGGTGGCTTCTATTTCTGCGGCATCAATCCTTGCGAAGGTTTTTCGTGACCGCTATATGGACCAACTGGCCAAGGAATATCCTGGTTATGGCTTTGAAAAACATGCAGGATACGGCACCAAGGCGCACCTGGACGCCATCCGCAAGCAGGGCTTTTCGCCGGTACACCGCAAGACCTTCCATCCGAAAGGACTGTAGAAAATGAGTAATGAGTTGTGAGTAGTGAGTTGTGAGTCGTGAGTAGTGGGAAATTACACCGCTCACACCCCACACTTCACATCTAGAAAACACTCTGGGAACAGAAAAAAAGCCCTTTTGGGGACGTTTCTTAAAAAAAACTTGCATAAAGGGGTTATTCTTTATATATTTCACGTGATTTTAATGCAAACTCTTTTATGAATGGAGAATCTATGAAGAAACTTGCAATGGTTATGTTCCTTGCTTCTATGGTCGGCGGAGCCTATGCTCAGGCCCCTGCCGCACCTGCACCTGCTCCCGCGCCGGCTCCTGCACCCGCAGCTGCCGCTCCCGCGCCGGCTCCTGCTTCCGCAGCTGTTGCTCCGGCCCCGGCTCCCGCTCCAGCCCCTGCAGCGGCTGCTCCTGCTGCCGCACCGGCTCCCGAGGCTGCTCCCGCTGCCGCACCGGCCCCCGAGGCTGCACCCGTAGCCGAAGCCGCTCCGGTCGAAGAAGTTCCGGCTGTAGATCCTTGCGCCGTAGACTCCCTGGGTCAGCAGATTGACCCCGAAGGTTGCGCCGCCGCTGTTGAAGCCGCTCGCCAGCAGGCCATCGCCGACTCTATCGCCGCCGAGGAAGCCCGCCAGAAGGCTATCGCTGACTCTATCGCCGCCGAACAGGCCCGTGCCGATTCTATCGCCGCTGCCGAAGAGGAAGCCCGCAAGAAGGCCGAAGCTGATTCTATCGCTGCCGCCGAAGCCGCTCAGAAGGCTGCCGAAGAAAAGGCTGCCAAGGCTCCTCGCTTTGCGCTCGGTCTTACCGGATCTGGCGCTTGGGGTATGTTCGATGTCCAGTATGACGAGAACCACTTCAAGGATCTTCCCTTTACTTTGGGCGTGAGCGGACTCTTCTCTAAGCAGCAGTTCGGCGCTCGCCTCACGGCTTCTATGCAGTATCATCGCCTCTATGTGAGCGAATCCAACAACCGCACCATTAACGAAGGTTACTGGCGTGCCGGTCTCGGCCTCTATGGTCGTTGGATGCCTGCCCAGAAGGAAGGCCTCATTGTAGAACTCGGTATCAACGCCGCTTGGGTTACCTCTGATGATATCAGAATCCCAAGCCCTTATTCTACCAGTCACACGGATATGTTCTATCGTCCCCAGTCCGAATACGCTGTTGAACTGGGCGCTGGTTACGGCATTACCTTTGCCGGAATGGCCGGTGAAGTTGGAGCCTTTGTCTCTTATGATCTGAACGAGACCATGGAATTCACCAACGATGTGGACGGCAATGCGTTCCATATCGGTGCCCGTGCCACTTTCTGGATCCTCAACCTCTAACAGACAAGTTTATTAACAATAACATAAATACAAATCACAAGGAGAATGTATGAAACATAAACTCTTGACTCTCGCCTCGGCTGCTGCCTTGCTCGCTGCTTGTAGCGACACCGCGGTTTCCGATGCCAATGACGAAATCAAGGAAAAGGGAACCGTCACCTTCTTCGTGTATGACGTCCTCACCAGGATGCCTCTCGAAGACGTGGCCAACTACTACCGTACCGAAGACAAGACCAAGTACACCGACTCCACCGGTACAATCGTATGGAAGAATGTGGATATCGGTCAGTCTTACTTTGACTTCCAGCTTGAAGGCTACGCCATGAAGCGTCACAACGTTTTCGTTGAAGACATTATGTCTAACGACGTGGCTCGTGTGAATGACAACGTTGAAAAGGTCGAAATGTACGAACTTGGCGTTGATGTGAAGGGCCAGTTCTTCTACGTTGACCCTGAAACCAAGAACTGGATTCCTGCACCCAATGCCACCATCTACGTAGACTACCCGGACTCTTCCGAAATCTACCCCAACGAAGTCTATACCAAGACCGACGAAAACGGTTTCTATAGCTTCAAGAACCTGGCAGCCAACATTGGTTTTGAAGTGAGAAGCGAACGTTTCACTGTGGACAGTGTTGTTTACGAAGTGGACTCTATCGGTGCAACGGCACAGCGTAAGGGCGTGCTCAAGGAAATGGATCCTCTTGCTGCCGTGGTTGCTTCTCTGGATCCGAAGATGGTTTCCAGCAACCTGAATGCAATCAATGTTAAGGACGAAATCAAGCTGAACTTCACCGAAGTTCTGGAAAAGGATTCCGTCACCACCAAGTACATCAAGGTGAAGCGCGTTATTGACCCGGCTGATGCCGACAATGATGGCAAGCCGGATGTTTTGAAGGATGTTTCTGTTTCCGTTAGCCTTTCTGAAGATGGCAAGACCATTACCATCAAGTCCACTTCTGGAGAATGGGCCGACGGTAAGCAGTACATCGTTGAATTCGACGTGTGGTCTACCCTTGCAAAGAACCTGAAGGACGAAGTCGTTATCGACGGCATCACCTACAAGAAGTTCCGCAAGTTCACCGCCGGTTCTGTGGAACTGCCTGGCCAGGTCAAGAACCTGGTGATTGACCTGAACGACGACAAGGATGAAACCGAAAAGGTTAACTACGTCTACGAAGGTACTTACACTGCCGAAAAGGTTGCTGCTGGTAAGGATGACCTGACCTATAACGAAGTCATCACCATCAAGTGGGACGGCATTGAAAAGGGCGTTGACAGCTACAACGTGTATGTCAAGGGCGATATTGATGCCTTCGCCGACTACAAGTTTGTTGACAACTATACCGATACAACTGCTACTCTTAACCTTGCCAACCTCTTCAATGACGGTAAGTTCCTTGCCTTCCCGGCCAGCAAGAAGCAGCCCAAGGTGATTAGCGTGATTGTTCTCCCGGTGAACGCTGCTGGCGAAGCTCTTGCCAAGAATGCCAAGGCTCTCGAAATCAAAACCTTCGAAAAGGCTGATGATGATGTCTATGCCAAGCAGACCAACATGTTCAACGTGAACGCCAAGGTTACCTTGGACGCTCTCTATGAATGCGGTACCGATGGTTCTTCTTGTGCTCCTGTTGCTAAGGGTTCCGACCTCACCGGAGGCAACTTCTACTCTGCTGACTTGACGGTGGCTGTTTCCAAGACTGATCCGGATTGGAAGGGTAAGACTCCTACAGGTTTCCAGCTGTACTACAATGGTGTGCTGGTTGCTGACCAGCCTAGCTCCTCCTTCACGATCACTCATGGTGTCAAGATGGGCGCTGCCGCTGATGTAGACATGCCTTATACCAAGGCCCAGAAGTACAAGGCTTCCGATGTGAAGAGCTTTGACTTTGTCATCGTTCCTTACTTCTCCGTTGATGCTTCTTGCTCTGATCTTCTGTACCCCACCAAGGATGCTTGCGAAACCGCTGGTAAAACTTGGACTCCGGCTTCCAAGATCGGTCAGACCGAGCTTGACCAAAAGAACGCTCTGTCTGCTAACGACGACGTTCAGGACCTGATTGACGATCTCTAATAATCTGTTTTAGCAGGTTGCCTTTCAAAAGGTCGGATCCTTCGGGATTCGGCCTTTTTTCTATATTATCTCCGTAACGTTTTACGGAGGTTGTTTTGAACAATTCCATTCCTCTTGTACAGATGGTGCTGCAGTCAGACATTGCCACCATCGTTGTCCTTTGCATATTGGCGGTTATGTCCCTGGGGTCTTGGGGTATCATTATCGTCAAGTACATTACTTACTTAAAGAACAAGCACGCCAATGCCGAATTTTTCCGCAAGTTTAACGAAGTGACCCAGTTCGTGGAACTCCAGGAACTATGCGAAAAGGCCGAAGACAGTGCTCTGCGCCGCCTGACAGCCGAAGTGTTAAAAGAAGCATCCAAGTTCAGTAACTTTGTGAGTTATGACTCCATTCAGCACCGCGCCTCCCTCCTGGAAGATACTATCCAGCGCTCTATCGAAGGGCTCCGCCTTGTAGAAGACAAGTACCTGAGCTTTTTGGCCACCAGTTCTAACCTGGCGCCCTTCTTTGGCTTGCTCGGTACCGTGTGGGGAATCATGATTGCGTTTTTCCAGATTGGTCAGCACGGATCTGCCGACCTTTCCGTGGTGGCTCCCGGTATCGCCATGGCCTTGATTACTACAGTGGGCGGCCTTGTGGTGGCAATCCCTGCCTCTGCGGGCTACAACTACTTTACCAGCTGTAACGGCCAGAACGAAATCTCTTATTTCAACTTCGGTTCCCAGGTGCTGAGCTTGTTTAAGCGTGGCGACCTGTTGGCTCTCGAAGAAGTGGCGGGCTAGGAGGCCTAGGTGAAGCGTAGCCGCGGAAAAGAACTGAAGCAGGAGATGAACCTCACGAACATGATTGATATCGTGTTCTCGATTCTGATTGTGTTCATTATTTCTGCTCCCCTTATGAGCCAGGGCGTCAAGGTGGACCTGCCCAAGGCCGAAGCCCCTACCATGGAACAGGAAAAGCTTTTGAAGGTGTCCATCACCAAGGACGACGAAATCTACATCGCCGACATGATGGTGGATTTTGACAGCTTCAATAGCGTGTTCCAGTCCCTCTGGAATGGCGAGATGGCGGTGGTCATCAACTCCGACGAATCTGTTCGTTATGGTCTAGTAATGCAGGTGGTGACCCAGGTGCAAAAGCTGGGCGTAACAAAGCTCGGCTTCTTGACCATGAACCCCAAAGAAACTCCGGGTAAATGAAGAAGTTCCAGGACAGGATACAGTATTTTTCCTCCGATGTAGATTCTACATTGGTGAAGATTATCGTGTGCGCCGTGGTGTTCCACCTGACCATCGTGGGAATCTGTATCGCTTTCCATTACGTGAACTTGAAGCCCGAGCCGGAGCAGATTCCCGTGTTCGAAATGGTGCAGGTGTCCGAGCCCGCGCCGCCTGCGCCGCCCAAGACGCAGCCCCCACCACCAAAGCCAAAGCCCAAACCCAAGGTCAACAAGCGGTTGCCGCCGGAAATAAAGCCCGAGCCCAAGGAAAAGCCGGAGGTGGTAGACGAAGATCCGAAACCGCCCGAGCCCACGCCGGAACCGGTGGATGATTTCCCGGTAGACGACATGGACTTGCCTGTGGCGCTTGAAGCCCCGAGTCTTGATCCTGTGGGTTCTGTGGACATGGACCCCCTGATGCAGGTGTACCTGGAACAGCTCAAGAAGATTATCATGAGCAATTTCAGACCTCCCAAGGATTTGAAGGTGGGCCGCGATGCCAAGACCACAGTGCAGTTTACGGTGGACCGATTCGGAAAAATTTCGGCGGTGATTCTCAAGAAGTCTTCAGGCAACAAGGCCTGGGATCACCTGTCGGTGCGTGCTATCCAGATTTCCAAGGTGCCGGAGTTGCCCTTCAATTACCGAGCTCCGAATTTGGTACTGAATTTCAACTTTACGCCTAACTGATTTTGTATGTTGTTGAAAGTAATTGAACGTCATTCCGGCCTTGAGCCGGAATCAGGAATGGAAAAAACTAGATGGCGGTTCTAGCCCGCCATGACGAATGATGTAAACAGCTGAATAATGTTTTTTGTTTTCTATAATTGAGAAAGAGTGTTTTTAAGAATGAGAGAAAATTTGAAAAGGTTTGTTTGGGGGCTTGTCCTTGCCTTGGCCTGTGTTTTCCCGCAGGGAGTGTTTGCCTCTATCGATACTATTGCCGTAGATGTGGGAATTTCTGTTTTCAAGACTACGCCCATAGGCATTGTTCCCTTTGAAGAAAAACCGGGTATAGATTGGATTGAAGAAAGACCTCACCAGATTTTGACTCGCGATGCGAACCTTTCGGGACGCTTTGACGTGGTGGCTTCTGAAAAGTTCAACTTGGCCCTGTTCAGCCGTTCCAAGGCGAAACATTACATGACGGGTAAGGTGGAACCCACTAGCGATGGCCGCCTTGCCGTGGATTGCTACCTGTATGTGTCCCAGTCCAAGACGCTCCTTTTGGGAGAACGCTATACGGTGCCCCAGAAGGAACTTCGTCGGGCTATGCATGCCTTTTTTGACAAGGTGATTTACCAGCTGTGGGGTGAGCGTGGCGTGGCCAGCACCCGCATTGCATACGTTTCGAAGATTGACGGCGTGAAGCAGGTGGTGGTGTCCGACTACGATGGATTCCACCGCTCCCAGATTACCAGGGATTCTACCATCAGCATGATGCCGGTGTGGACCCGCGGTAACAAGGGCCTTGTGTACGTGAACTTCAAGACCAACCGTCCGAGGCTTTACACCAAGAACTTTGGCAGGCCCGAAAAACCCCTGTTCGAACAGTTCGACCAGACTTACAGCCCTGCGGTGAATCCCGTGAACGGGGAACTTTTGTTCTCCTCTTCTAAGGACGGCAAGACGGACCTGTATCTTGGCAACATGGAGACGGGCAAGGCCCGCAAGTTTGCCTACCTGAAGAGCAATCAGACCAGCCCTGCCTGGAGCCCGTATGCTACCGAGGTGTTGTTCACCAGCGATCGTGGCGGTGGCCCCCAGATTTTTGTGATGGGCAAGGACGGAAGCGACTTGCGTCGGGTGACCTTCATGGGCCGCTACAATGAACGCGCCAGCTGGTCCCCCGAAGGCGACCGCATTGCCTACACCTCCATGGACAACGGCAAGATGAACATTTACACCTGCGCTCTGGATGGTAGCGACATTGTGCAGCTCACCAACAACGCAGGTAACAACGAACATCCCTCCTGGTCGCCGGATGGCAAGCTCATTGCCTTTTCTAGCAACCGGAGCGGCACGTACCAGATTTATATTATGCGGAAAGACGGAAGCAACGTGACCCGCATTACCCAGGCCGGCGAGAACACTGCGCCTACATGGTCCTGGTTCTACGATGAAAATAAACCACAACCTAAAGAAGGATCCAAATGAAAAACATCGTCAAGATTGCATTGATTTCTAGCGCTGCCTGCCTTGCCTTGGTGGCGTGTGCCAAGAAGCAGCAACCCCAGACCGACCCTGCTGCCGAAGCCGCTCCTGCCGCTGCCGCCCAGGATTCCGCAAGCGCTGCCATGACTCAGGCCCAGGCTGATTCCCTGGCCGCCGAACAGGCCCGCCTGGAAGCGGAACGGCTTGAAGCAGAACGCGCCCGCTTGGAAGCGCTTATCAACCAGATTATGTCCGAAGACGTTTACTTTGACTTTGACCGCTCGGAACTCACCGAAAAGGCCAAGGAACTTTTGGCACAGGTGGGCGAACTGTTGCTGAAGGAAAAGCGCTTCACCATTACCATCGAAGGCCACACCGATGCCCGCGGTACAGAAGATTATAACTTTACTTTGGGTGCAAAGCGCGCCATGAAGGTGAAGGAATTCTTGGCCGCTTACGGTATCGAAAATAGCCGTATGGAATCGGTGAGTTACGGTAAGGAAGCTCCGAAGGCTCAGGGCGAAACTGAGGAAGCTTATTCCCAGAACCGCCGTGCCAACTTCCGCGTGAATATCAAGCAGTAGTTTTTAATTCGGAATTCGGATTTCGGAATTAAGAATTGTCGTAGAAAAATAAAGCGGTTGAACATGAAAAAACTTGCTATTGGAATAGTATCGATTGCGTTTGCGCTTGTCGGGTGCTCCAAGATCACCATGCTCCGTACCGAGGAGATGAAGGCTGTGGGTAGCGATGTGCAGACGGGTATGCAGCAGGGTCTGGATTCTGCCGTGCTGAAACTTTCTGCAGAGAACGATTCCCTGCGTGCGGAGATGGATAGCCTGAAGGCGCAACTGGATGCTTCTGCCCTGGTGCAAAAGCGCATGATGGCCGAAGTCACCATGCTGTCGCGCCGTATGGGTGACGAATCGGAAAGGAACGATTCCAGGCAAGAAGAAATCATCTACCGTTTGGACATGCTGCTGGGCAAGAGCGACAAGATTCTGGCCAAGAAGGTTGTGGTCAGTGGCGCTCCTGCGGCTCCCATTTCTATGGACAGCCTGGAGCGTGAAGCCGAAAAACTGGTGGAAGCCGAAGCCATGTTCAATACGGCCCGTTCCGACTACCATCGCGGTGAATACAAGCTGGCCTACGCCGGTTTCAAGCAGGTCTACGAACAGATGAAGACCGGCGAGCTAGGGGAGAATTCCCTGTACTGGATGGCGTTGTGCCTGATTGACGCCAACCAGGTGGAAAAGGCGAAGAAGGTGTTTACGAGCCTTGCGGACGCTTTCCCCGAAGGCCAGAAGGTCTGCACCACCATGTTCAAGCTGGCGGCTATTTACAGCACCGAAGGCAACATCGATATGCAGAAGCAGTACCTGCAGAAAATCCTGAACAGCAAAACTTGCTCTACTTCGGGAGAGTTCGAACAGGCGGCAGAGATTCTGCAAGAAATTCTGGAACAGGAAACTCAGGCCGGCCCCAAGGCCGCTGAGCCTTCGAATGGCCCTGAAGCTGCCGCACCTGCGACGGAAGCTCAGCCTGCTGCACCAGCGCCTGCTCCGTGATTCTAGATGGCGGATTGGTGGCCGCCATGACGAAATAAAAAAGGCGAGTCAGATGGCTCGCCCTTTCTTTTACTTTATACTTTGATTATTTAATCGTACTGGTCAGGCGGAAGGCGAGACCCACGTCGCTGACTTCGTTTTCGCTATAGACGCTGAACTGCAGCTTGGACTTGCCGATGTTACGGACCAGGGCCACCGTCCATGCCCAGTCATCCATTTCGGCCTTGCTGTCTGCCATAATCTGCCTGTCGTTGATGTATTCGCCTTCTACCATCAGGTTAGAAAGCAACACGTTCATCACGGGGACCAAACGGACGGGGAGCTCCAGGCCAACGTAGGTGGGCTGGTAGTAGATGCCCGGCTGGAAATACTTGGATTCGGGAGCGATATAGTTATGAGCCTTGGTGTTGATGTCATCATCCTGGGTGTAGATGCAGGCGTATTCACCGTAGAGGCGCAGGTTCGGGATAATGGAGTAGCTCGCGTAGGCGGCAACACGGTGGGTGAGGTAGGCGGTGTTTTGCACCACGTCAATGAGGTTTCCGCGGTAGGCTGCCTTGACTTCTAACGGGAAGGTGAACTTCATGTCGTCTTCTACACGGAGGTAGCCCTGGTTGGCGTTGCCGTCTTTAGTAGCGAGCATGGCGTTCAGCTGGTTGTTCTGGTGCTTCCAGCCAAGTTCGATGGCGTTGTGGCTGTAATCGCGCATCCAGAGACCGCGCTTGGTCAGGTCCTTGTCGATATAGGTACCGTAGTGGGTGGACTGGGACCAGTCCGTTTTCCAGCGGCCGATTTTCAGGTTCACCTGGTCGATGTCTGTGACTTTCCACTTGTAGTTTGCCCAATAGAGGTCGGCGAGGATCTTGTCTTGTGCGGACTTGGTGGCCTTGGCGTTGCCATTTTCGTCGGTGGCTACATTCGTTACGTTCTTGTTGCCGAATTCCGGGGCGAAAATGCGGAGCATGATGGTTCCGTCCAGGTTGTCGCTCTTGTATTGTCCGCCCACGTTGGCGCGAATCCAGCCGCTGCTGAAATTGTTGTCGTGGTCGTTGATGGACTTGGTGACCTGGGTCTGCACATTTCCCTTGAGGGTCATGTTGTCGGTGACGCTTGCTGCATCTGCGGCGTAGGCGGCAACACCTGTCGCAAGAATGGCTGCACTTAAGATACCGTACTTCATAAGATACTACTCCTATTGATTTTCGGCGGTAAAGATAGCTTTTTATTAGGAAAAAACTTGTTAAACCGGCGGGAAGAACAGGTAGGCGATGGCGATAGCGGCAATTACGCCAGCTGCATCGGCAATCAGGGCGCAGGTGACGGCATGGCGGGTCTTTTTCACACCTACAGAGCCGAAGTAAACGGCGATGATATAGAATGTGGTGTCGGCCGCACCTTGGAACATACAGCTAAGGCGTCCGGCAAAACTGTCGGGACCCATGCTCTTCATGGCGTCAATCATCATACCGCGGGCACCGCTTCCGCTCAAGGGCTTCATTAGGGCGGTGGGCAGTGCCGGCACTACATCGTTGCCGGCTCCGAATAAACCGAGTACCCACGAAATTCCGTTCATGAGCAGGTCCATGGCTCCGCTGGCACGGAATACGGCCACGCCCACGAGGATGGCCACCAAGTTCGGGATAATCATTACGGCGGTATGGAATCCGTCCTTGGCCCCTTCCACGAAGGCTTCGTAGGCCTGGACCTTTTTGTAGATGGCAAGCCCCAAGAAGGCGACAATGATTCCGAACAGCACAAATCCGCTGATAAAAAGGCTGGTGGTGCCGATGGCTTCTGCCGTAAGGCGGCTGAAATATACCATGATGGCGACCACGACGGCAACGCCGCCTCCGAGCCAGGCTACGGTGATGGGGTCCTTGAGTTTCACCTTCTGGAAAAAGCTCAGGGCGATAATGCCCGCAATGGTGCTGAAGAAGGTAGAAAGCAAAAGGGGCAAGAATACATCGCTTGGGTTTGCGGCACCCAGCTGGGCGCGGTAGGTCATGATGCTCACAGGGATGAGCGTAAGGCCGCTGGCGTTTAGTACCAGGAACATAATCTGGGAGTTGCTGGCAACGGTCTTGTCTTCGTTGGGATTGATTTCTTGCAGTTGCTTCATGGCCTGGAGGCCCATGGGAGTGGCGGCGTTGTCCAGGCCCAGCATGTTGGCGCTGATGTTCATGAGCATAGTGCCTACCACGGGGTGGCCTTTGGGGATTTCGGGGAACAGGCGGCTGAACAGGGGAGAGACGATTTTCGCGAGAATTTGCACTGCTCCCGCCTTTTCGCCGATTTTCATGATGCCGAGCCACAGGGAGAGTATGCCCGTAAGGCCGATAGCGATTTCGAATGCCGTTTTCGACATGTCGAATGCACCGAGGATGGCCTTGTTGAAAATGCCTGAGTCACCGAAGGCGAGCCACTGGACCATGCAGGCCACGAAGGCGCTCAGAAAGAAAAAGAGCCAGATGATGTTCAGAACCATGGCGCAAATGTAGTAAATAGGGGCTAGGAACTAGGGGCTAGGATCTAGGGGAGAGAAAGACCCATGCGCGCATATTTGTCTAGGATCTAGGGGTTAGGGGTTTGAAGTCGTTTCTTTTTGTTTACAAAGTGCGGTAAAAGGCCAAATCAAAAAACGAATCCCAAAGATGGACTCATTTTATTGTATATTCTCGCAAGATGCAGATAGGAATCTGCTTGTTTTTAACTGATAAAAGGACATCTATGAAACGTCTCTCTCTCGTTGCTATGGCAATCTTCTTCGCAAGCCTCGTGGCTTGCAACCAGGCCTCCGCCGGATCCTCCTTCAACCAGCAGGCCAAGCTGGACTCCCTGGAAAAGGATTTCAAGCAGGTCAAGGAAGAATTTGAAATCATCAAGTACGCCCTCGACAAGCGCGGAATCTCCCTGGAACAGGCCCGTGCCGAGATGGAAGCGGACAACAAGGTCTGGGACATTCCCGACGAAGACAGCCCGGTCTTTGGCAACACCAAGAACCCGAAGCTCACGATTGTTGAATTTACCGAATTCCAGTGCCCGTACTGCAGCCGTATCGCTCCTACTATGAAGGAACTGAACGAAAAGTACGGTGACAAGATCAAGTTCGTCTATAAGCATTTCCCCCTGAGCTTCCACGCCAACGCTCCGGCTGCAGCGGCTGCTTCTATCGCCGCCCACAAGCAGGGCAAGTTCTGGGAATTCCGTTATGCCCTCGCTCCCCACAGCCGCGAACTGGGCGATTCCATCTTTGTTGAAATCGCCAAGCAGGTGGGCCTGAACGTGGAACAGTTCAAGAAGGACATGGTTCTCGACTCCGCCATGCAGGCTCGTATCGACAAGGACTTCAAACTGGGGGTTGAAGTCGGGGTTCAGGGTACGCCTAACTTCTACATCAACGGCAAGCGCCAGGACCGCTTCAGCAAGGAACTGGTGGAAAAGATGCTGAAAGAGGCTAAGTAAGCCGCTGGTTTCGGCCGTACACACAAAGATTAGGCGGAAACTTCGTGTTTCTGTAGGAAAAGTTTAATTTTAAACAAAAATCAACAACATAAGGATGCGATATATGATGAAGCAAACTCTGAAGGTCGCCTCGATAGCCCTGCTTGGGCTTTTGACGACGGCAGCGATGGCTCAGCCCAAACCGCCTCGTTTGGTAGTTTACAAGTTCTTTGACGACCAATATCGTCAGGGTGGCTTTGACTATGCCTACGGTGGTTCTAGCAAGGGCGTTACCATTACCAAAGATGGTGGTTACAAGTCTAAGTCTGCCTTGAATATCAAGCTGGACCCCAGCGAGTATTCGGGTGCCTCTATCTGCTTGTATAACGAGTTCTTTGATTTGAACAAGTACATGCTGGACTCCAAGATCGAGTTCATGATCAAGGGCAAGAAGGGTGGCGAATCTGTGAAGGTTGGCCTCTTGGATGACGAAGTGGGCGATGGCAAGAAGACTCAAGTTGTGCTCCCCATGAACAAGTACATCGAGGGCGGCGCCGTCACGACGGACTGGAAGAAAGTCTCCATTCCTCTGGTGGACTTCCCGGACCGTGGTCTCTACTGGGACAACACCCGCAAGTCTGAATTTCCGGCCCGTATTGACTGGGACAAGATTGCTGAAATCCGTTTCTCTATCGACAAGAGCGGCGCCAAGGATTTCGAAATCTGGGTGGACAACATCGAAATCGTGAAGGGCAACAAGAAGGCCAAGCCCAAGGCCAAGATTGTCTACTGGGATGAAAACGAAGACGTCATCGACGGCCCGAAGAATCCCGAAAAGCTGGATGGCAAGGCCAAGGCTCTTGTCACCTTCTACGACAACAACCTGAAGGGCTTCAGCTACAGCTACGGTGGTCTTTCTGCCCAACGTGAAGCCAAGTCCAAGACGGCGGGCAACCCCAATGTGCTTGCCCTGTACATCGACAACAATGACTGGTCCGGTGTGACCTACTCCATGGGCGAAGGCAAGTATGCCGACCTGTCCAAGGTTCGCAACAAGGGCGGTCTCTATTTCTGGATCAAGGGTAAGCTCGGCGGCGAGAAGGTCTATGTGGGTCTTCTGGACAACCAGGGCAACGACATCAAGAGCCAGACCAAGATTAGCCTGAACGACTGGATTGAAGGCGCCAAGGTGGGTACTGGTTGGAAACTGGTGAAGATTCCTCTGAAGAAGTTTGGTGACAAGGGTAAGGCTTGGGACGCCAACAAGCAGGCCGAAGTCGCTAAGGATATCCAGTGGAACAAGATTCAGTAAATCCGCTTCTCTGTAGGCAAGGGCGAAAACCAAGGCGAACCGGGCAAGCCCGCTCCTGTGACCATCTTTGTGGACCAGATTACCTTCACCGAGAATATCGACTGGGTCGACCCGGATATCAAGTGGGATAACTGGAACTCCAAGGAGAAGGACATGATCATCACCGACTTCGAAGACAAGTTCAAGGGTGATGTGTGGGAACCCTCCAAGGGCCCGAAGTCCAAGGTCGAAGTGGAAGTGCCTTTCAAGACCTCCAAGCTTGACGGCAATTCCCTCAACGTGAAGCATTTCGAAATGTCCGACTGGGTGGACATCGTGTTCGACATGGTCAAGAGCAAGCGCTCTGCCGCCGATCGCGACTGGACCAAGCACTGGGGCATTATGTTCGACGTTTATTCCGAACGTGCATGGCAGTCCATCACCGTGCAGATTGGTGACGCCGGCAACGAACTCTTCGTGGCCAACACCGGTGTGCCTCGTGGACGCACCACTGTGATTGTGCCCTTCCGTGCCTTCTCCAAGTTCCCCTACTACCAGCCGCCTACCGCCAAGGAAAACGGTGTGTTCGACCTGAAGGGCGTTGTCTCTCTCGACTTCAAACCGGGTGGAGAAGGTTCTAATGGTAACTTCGAAATCGACAACATCAAACTCACCAACCAGAAGGAAGTTAAGGCTGCTGACCGTCCGGCTCTCGTGAAGGTTGAAGTCAAGGGTACCGGCGATGTGGTGAACCCCAACATCTCTGGCGGCCTCTTCGGTATCAACGCCGCCCTCTGGGATGGCGACATGTTGGACAACCCCAAGTTCAAGGTGCAGACGGCTGAATATGCCAAGCGCATCAACCACGGCATCATCCGTTATCCGGGCGGTCTCCGTGCCGATGACGACCACTGGAAGGAAATCCTCGACAACCACGACTGGATGGTGGACACCGACGAATTCCTCGCCTGGTTGAAGAAGACCGGCTCTAACGCTATGTTCACGGTGAACTTCGGTTCTGGTACCGAACAGGAAGCCGCAGCCTGGGTGAAGCACACCAACGTTGACAAGAAGGCCGGCATCAAGTACTGGGAAATCGGTAACGAAGTCTACGGTAACTGGCACCCCTACTACGAAAAGTACGGTAAGGACGGCGGTACCATCTATGGTAAGCGCGCTCGCAAGTTCATTGAAGCCATGAAGAAGGTCGATCCCACTATCAAGGTGGCCGTGCTCGGCGTGCTGGATGGCGAATGGAACGACAACGTGCTTCGTGAAACCGGCGACATTGCCGACGGTATCATTGTTCACCACTACCCGCAGCACTATGGTGAAGAAAACGACTTCGCCATGCTCTCTGCTCCGCAGGACCTGGTGCCTATCTATAGCCGCCTCCACAAGCTGGTGGACAAGTGGACCAAGCACTTCAACAAGAAGCAGAAGTTCGAACTCTGGCTCACGGAATGGAACTCCGTGGACTTCAACCCCGGTCCGCAGACCATTTCTCTCGAGAACGGCCTGTTCGTTGCTGACTATCTGGCTATGCTTGCCACCGAAAATGTGGACAACGCACAGTACTGGGATATCCACAACGACATCACTCCGGAAGGCGGTGACTACGGTTACCTGACCCGTTCTGCCGAAGAGTGCATGAACTGCCCGCGCCCGAGCTACTGGGCTTTCCAGATGGCTTCCGACGCTCTCCGCGGCAAGCTCCTCAAGACTGAAATCTCCGGTGACAAGGAATCTCTCATCACCACCTACTACACCGAGAACGGCAAGAAGAAGTCCCTGTTGGTAATCAACAAGAACCCCTACAGCGACTACGAGCTGAAGCTCTCTATCCCTGGTTTCTCCGGCAAGGCTACTGTCCAGACTCTGGACCGCAGCTCCGAAAAGCTCAAGGAAGGCTGGGCCAACGACCCGTCCAAGAAGGCCAAGAAGGGCGTAGACGTGTCCAAGCCCATCAAGGTGGGTAAGAGGACCATCACCCTCATTACCATCGAGTAATTGACGGAATGTCATCCCCGACTTGGTCGGGGATCTCCTAGCAACGAAAAGCCCCGGCTCTGCCGGGGTTTTTCGTTTGTCCTGCAGGGTGTAAAAAACAAAAGACCCTCTCTTTCGAGAGGGTCTTCGCGGGATAGACGAGGCTTGAACTCGCAACCTCCGGCGTGACAGGCCGGTGCTCTAACCAAAATTGAGCTACCACCCCAAATCGTTTCCGATTTTCGGTAGTGGGCGATAACGGATTCGAACCGCTGACATTCTGCTTGTAAGGCAGACGCTCTGAACCAACTGAGCTAATCGCCCGAAAGGGTTACTTGTCCTGCTTTTTACCGCCGAAGAGGATTCCGAGAGGAATGACCACCACGTAGGCAAGAACCAGGATAAGAGGTGCGACCGTAAGGCTGACCGGATTGTCGGCAGGACCCTGCTGGAGGCAGAAGAAGCCGATTACCAGGAGCAAGATTCCGATAGCAATCAAAATGAAATTTTTCTTGTTCATCGTCTTACACAACCTTAAAGTGACTGCGCAAATATAGCATAAAAAAGCCGAATGTCAAGGGAGATTCCTACTTCTGGCCGGGGTATTTCACTCGGGTGTGGTAGGTGCCGTCCAGGCTGCGGAGGAACGCCTGTTCCAGCTTGAACAGTTCGCGGACAGACAGGTTACATTCGCTGAACTGCCCCTCGTTGAAACGGCCCTGGATGGTATTGTGGATCATTTCTTGCAGGGCTTCGGAATCCATGTTGGACATGGAACGGCTGGTAGCCTCGATGATGTCGGCCAGCATGAGAATAGCCGTTTCCTTGCTCTGGGGTTTGGGTCCCTTGTACTGGAAATCCTCTTGTTTTACGACCTTTGTGGGGTCTTCCTTGGCTGCTTCAAGAGCCTTGTGGTAGAAATACTGGATGGTGGTGGTGCCGTGGTGTTCGGAGATACCTGCCGCCACCAGTTCGGGAATCTTGTATTCCTGGGCAAGGGCATAACCCTGGGTCACGTGCCCGATGATAATCTTGACCGACTGGGATGGATCCAGGGAGTTATGAGGGTTGATTCCCTGTTTCTGGTTTTCGGTGAAAAATTCCGGACGCATGGTCTTGCCGATGTCGTGGTACAACGCCATGACGCGGACCAGCAAGGAATTGGCCTCGATACTTTCGGCCACTTTTTCGGCCAGGTTCGACACCTGGATGCTGTGGTGGAAAGTGCCAGGAGCAAGTTCCGAAATGCGCTTTAAGGCCGGACGGTTGAAGTCGGACATTTCCATGAGGGTAAGTACCGTAGTGATGCCGAAGATACGTTCCATCAAGTGCACAAAGAATGCCGACGCGATAGCGATACATACGGCAAAGTTCGCGCTTGCGGCAATAAGAGTCTGGTAGAAGGCTTCGAAACTCATGCGGTTACGTAGCAGGAACATGATACTGATGGATGCCGCCATGGAAAGGATGCCCACGAAAATAGCGTAGATGAACTGCACCCGGTAGCGGATTTTTACCAACGGAACGAGCGAAATAATCAAGACCGCAAACACGGCAATGGTAGCCGCCAGGTCGTAGCCGTTGAGGATGCCGAATATCAGGGAAGACAGCACGGAGAAGGCGATGCCCAGTCCGTAGTTAAAAAGAACGGTGGCAATGACCGGGGTAAAGGCGAAGGGATAGAGCCACATAAAGTCAACCCCTTCGGGGAGTACCATGGCTTCGGGCCTGTTCAGGGAGTTGGACAGGTAGTGCACGGCCCAGAAACTCACCAGCTGGATAATGGCCAGGAGAACAAGGCTCCAGAGCTGCCTCGGGCTCTTGAACTTGCGTACCGTTTCGTTGTAGAAGAAATAGAAGAAAAAGGCGATGATGATGAGGGCGAGGATGATGGACTGGCCAAAGGGAGCCGTCAGGGTTCTCTGGTTTTCTTCTTTTTGCTGGGCTTGCTGCAGGGCTTCCATCTTTTCCAAGATGTCCTTGGTGATGGGGTCGCCCTGCTTTACGATTTCCATGCCACGGGGAACCATACCCTTGATGAGAGTCACCTTGTCCCGGGCGGAAGCCTTGCGGGCGGCCGTTTCCTTTTCTAGGTAGAATACGTTAGGCAGCGAGAACACGTAGAGCACTTCGTAAAAAGCGCTCTGCAGGCCTTGGTCGCTGGGGAAAGCCCGTTGCAGTTGAGCGAAGGCTTCGTCGATACGGCGCTGCAGGGGTTGAATAGAGGTTGTTTCCAGGGTGGTTTCCTCGCTATCGCGAATCATGGCCACGGTGGTCTTGTTGTAAATCAGGTGCTTGATTTCTTGGACATTGTAGGATTCCATGAACAACTTAAGTTCGGTCTCGGTTTTGGCGAGAAGGGTGTTGGAAACGCCGCGCCTGAGCATCTGGTTGAATACAGAAAGTACGGAATCTCTGGCCTTTGAATTTTGACTCAGGGGCTTGATGGCGGTAATGGAAAGCCTTTGCTTTAATACCTCATAGACCCGGGAAGCCTGCTGCACTTTCATCTGCAGGGTGTCTGCTGCTTCTGGGCTTGAGTTGCCGGGGGCATTGCTAATCTGGGCTTGCAGGCTGCCGTACTGGGCGAGCTTGTGAAGGTACTGCTTCAGGTCTTCACTGATGCGGTTGGTTTCGTCGGAGTTGTACTCGAAAATGGCGTTGACCTTTTCTTCGGCACGCTGGCGTTCAGCCTCAATTTCTTGCTTGGACTTGGGAATGTCGAAATTGATGGGGGAGATGATGGTGCGGGTACTGAGCTGGCCCAGGTGGGGGTGGTCCGCCTGCATGGCGATATTCTTGTCGGGGAACAGGAATATGGCGATAGCCGCGACCAACACGCAGCCAAGGAAAAGATGGAGTTTTTTCTTCTTCTTTTTCATTTGGAGTCCTTTTGCTCGTAGGCGGACAATATGTCTTTCACCAGGGGATGCCGTAAAACATCGGTGGCGGTAAATTCAACTTGGGCGATGCCCCTGATTCCGTTCAAGATGGTCATGGCGTGTTCCAGTCCGGACTTTTGCCCCTGGGCCAGGTCCACCTGGGAGGTGTCTCCGGTAATGATGGCCTTGCTGTGGGGCCCGAGTCTGGTAAGGAACATCTTCATCTGGGGAATCGTGGTGTTCTGGGCTTCGTCCAGAATGATAAAGGCGCGTTTGAGGGTGCGTCCACGCATGTAGGCGAGGGGGGCCACTTCGATGGCTCCGGTTTCTTCGTACCGACGGAGCTTTTCTGGAGGTAGCAGCTCGGAGAGGCTGTCGTGGATAGGGCGCAGGTAAGGGGCGATTTTTTCTTTCAGGTCACCGGGTAAGAACCCGAGGGATTCTCCCGCTTCTACGGCAGGCCGGACTAGGCATATCCGTTCGGCCTCGTTGCGTTCGAGGCTTGCGACGGCCAGAGCTACCGCAAGAAACGTCTTGCCCGTACCGGCGGGGCCCTTGGCGAAAATGACGTCGTTCTTTTCGACGGCCTTTACCAGTTCTGCCTGGGAGGGCGTCTTGGGGCCAATGGATATGCCGAACCGGTTCCGGATGATGGGGGCTGCGCCAAGGTCGAATTCCTGTACGGCAGACGACGATTTCCCGAGAAGGCGCTCCACCTGCTTGGCGGTAAAGGATTCCCCGTGTTTTGCGGCGATTTTCAGCTGGTCCAGGACCGTCAGCAGGCCTTGTAGGTCTGCACCGTCCTTGGGCTTCAAGTTGAGCCCCGGGAGTCTGGTCTGTATCTCAACACAAAAACGGCCTTCCAATAAGCGGAAAACCGTTTCGTTCTCTCCTGAAATCATCCGTTTCAGGTTATCAGAGATGGAGTAATGTTCCAAATGACCTACTCGGCGTCGGGACGTTCCACCGGAATGCCCAACTTGTTCTTGGCGTCGAAGATTTCCTTACGGAGCTTATGGTTTTCTTCGGTCATGGCCATGGCTTCGTCTTCGGTCTTCTTCAGTTTGTTTTCGTCGATCTTTTCTTTCTGGACGGCGGCCTTTCCACTAGCACCGCCGGCTGCACCTCCTTCGGCGCCACCTTCGTCGCTGCCACCGCCGGAAGAGCCGGCGCAAGCGGTGAAGAGGGCAAGGGACAGAGAGGCGAGGATCAGTTTCCAATTTTTCAAAAATGACATTATTCAGGCTCCATTCTAGTCTGTGTTGCGTAAAATGTATATTATTTACGGCAAAAAAGTTGTAAAAAAGTGAAATCCATATGAAAAATGCCGAAATTTTGCGAAAATCCTATTCCCAGGTATTCATTTCTTCGCCGGATTACGATTCTTGTGCCTTATATGCCCAGAGGCGCGCCCAGATGATGGAAAAACTGGATTCCTTCTGTATTTTTGGAGGGATGCCCAGGGAGCCTGGGGCCGAAGAAGCCTTTACGGAAACCTGGACCCGATTTGTCCAGGATCCGGCGTTCTTGTTCCTTACGGGGGTGAACCAGCCGGGGTGCTACCTGGTGCTGGACCCCAAGGCGAAAAAGCCTGTGCTCTTTGTGCCCGAAAAGGACCTTTTCCGAGAGTTCTGGAACGGAAAACGGCTTGGTGTCGAACCTGGAAGCGACGATGTATCTAGAGTTACAGGCATTGCCGATGTCCGTGATGCCCTGGATTTTTTGCCCTTTGTGGAATCCATGGCGAAAAAATACCGGTCCAGGGGTTTCGGTTACGTCTATTACTTCGAAAAGGTTCGGGGAGACCATAACGACAGACTGAAAGACCAGGTGGCGAAGGTCCTTGGCCGGCAGGGGATGAAGGTGAAGACCTGCTCGCCGATACACTTTGCAGAGAGGCTTCCGTTGGGACCGGAGCGCATCGCCGACGCCAAGAGGGCCCAGTCCATTACGGAGAAGGCTTTCCGCAACCTGCTCCCGCGGGTGAAATCCTTCAAGAACGAGCGGGAGCTATTCCTGTACCTGAATTACGAGATGCAGCGCCGAAGCGACGGTGACCTGGCGTTTCCGACCATTGCCGCCTCCGGAGAAAACGCCTGCTGCCTGCACTACGTGAAAAACGATGAGCCTCTGAAGTCGGGGCGGATGATTCTCTTGGATTTTGGCGTGCGTTACGGGACCCTTCATAGCGACATTTCCAGAACAATTCCCTTGAACGGGAAGTTCAACCCCTTGCAGGCCCTGCTGTACCAGATTGTTTTGGATTCGGCATTAGTTTATCAGAAATTCGTGAAGCCGGGGGTAAGCCTGAAAGAAATAGGCCAGATTCCTTGGGAATTTGTTATGAATGAGCTGGAGTCCCGATTGGTAAAAGCTCACAAGGGCAAGTTCAAGTTGTGTTATGACAAGAGACCTCATGGAGTGAGCCATTTTATCGGTGAGCACATTCACGATGGCGACCCAGGTTCCCGTTCTTTGGACACGGTGCTGGAACCCGGTATGTTGATTTCTTGCGAGCCGGGACTATACGGTGAATTCGAGGGGGTCTTCAACGGCCGGCGCTACCGCGAAAAGATCGGTATCCGCATCGAGGACGACCTGCTGATTACGAAAACGGGCTTTTTGAACATTTCCAAAAAAATCCCGAAAGAAATCGTGGAGATTGAGCGACTGATGCAGGGATAGGTTTCTTGCCCCAAGAAAAAGACCCCGTGCCTCGAACCTCGGGCCTCGAACCCCTAACCCCTAGATCCTAGCCCCTAAATCCTAGCCCCTAATTACTATCTTTACCTTCAAATTTTTACGAAGGTCCAAAATGTGGAAATATAGCGGAGCGATCCGATTCTTTCTTTCTATCCTTGCGGTAACGTTTGTCCAGATGGGTGTGTTCATTTACGCCCAGAAGATTCTGTCCGGCTCCTTTGCCGGGGTGGAGGGCGGCCAGAACTGGCAGAGCCTGATGCTGCAGATCTTCTTTATCGCCCCCTATGTGGTTTTCGTGTGGGCGGCAGGGCTTTTCTCCAACAAGTTTTCCAAGAACAGGGTGCTGGCCTGGTCGTCTCTCTTTATGACGGCATTCGTCATAGCCATGGCGGTGCTGGTGACCTGCGGTGTTCCCCGTGTAGCGTTCTGGCTCTGCATAGGCCTTTCTACAGGCTTTGCGGTCCATAGTGCAGCCAAGTACGCCGTGCTGAAAGAGATGTTCGGCGTCCGGAACCTGAGCTATGCCAACGCCTTCTTGCAGATATTCTCCCTGAGCGGTATCATCGCTGCCAGCTGGCTTGCCATTGTGGGCGTGAACCTTATTGACCTGGGTAGCCTTGCCAAGTACGAGGCCGTGGGCAGGATTATCTCCAAATCAGTGGTGATTCCCTGGATTCTGGTGGGGGTGAGCGTGCTTGGTACCGTGGCGAGTTTCTTGATCCCGAAGGTCAAGTATGCCGACCCCAACGTTAGTTTTACCACCGCCCGACGCAGGTTTAGCCTGGGCTGGCGCCAGCGTCCCCTGCGCGCGACCATAATCGCCCTTTCCATGTTCTGGGCCATGGCTCAGGTGTTTACCCTTTTGTTCCAGGATGTATCCGGTTCCGAGACGGTGAACATGATCCAGAACTATATTCCCTTTGCCATCGGGGGCCTGATGGTGGGCTCCATCTTTGCGGCCAGGAACTCCAAGGACTTTATCGAGACGGGCTTTATCCCCCTGGGCATGATTGGGGCGTCCCTCTGCATGCTCCTGATTCCCTTTATGGTTCACCCCGCGGCCCTATCCGTGATTTATGTGCTGGTGGGGTTCTTCGGTGGTATTTTCCTTGTGCCCGTGAACGCCCTTTTGCAGTACAATACTCGCCCAAACAACTCGGGCTGGGTCATTGCCCTTGCGAACTTGATACAGGCGGTAATCCTTGGTATTTTCCTTGTGCTTTATTCGGTGATGGTGCATTACACCCATATCCGTCCGCAGCTCTACTTCGTGGGACTGGGTGTCATTTCTCTTTGCGTATTCGCTTGGACTATCACGAACCTGCCCCAGGCTTTGCTCCGCTCTCTCTTGCGCCTGGTGTTCAGCCGTCACAAGATTCGGGTTTTGAATGTGGGCAACATTCCCAATGCGGGCCCGGTGCTCATGGTGGGTAACCACCATAGCTTTATCGACTGGGCCATGCTCCAGATGGCAAGCCCCCGACCGCTCTGCATTGCCAGCAACAAGGACCACTTTGAAAGGTGGTACTTGCGGGCAATCTTGAAGCGCTTGGGAATGATTCGCATCGACAACCGCCACCCCGAAGAAGCCATGGAAAAAATCCACGAGGCCCTTTTGGCGGGCAAGGCCGTGGTCATGTTCCCTACGGGTGAGGTTTCCAAGTCCCCCCATGTGGAACCGTTTAATCTGGATTACTCCAAGGCGGTGGAAGGGACCGATGCCGTGTTGCTCCCGTTCTATATCCAGGGCCTTTGGGGTTCTAACTACAGTTACAGCGGCTCCGATATGTACGGTGCTTCATCAGACCGTTCCGTGACGGTGGCCTTTGGCGAACCCATTTCTGCAAAGACTCCGCCTAACGAGGTTCGTGCCATTGTCCGCAAGATTTCAATTGAAGCTTGGCAGTATGCTGTTAAGTTTGTGCGTCCCATTGCCGCCTCCTGGATTAACACTTGCAAGAAGTACGTGAAAAACGGTCCTGCCATCTACAATACCGATGGCGGTCACTTCTCAGGATACAAGCTCATGGGAGCGGTTATGGCCTTCCGCGGGCTCTTGAAAAAGAAGTTGGGCAAGCAGGAACAGAACATCGGTATCATGCTCCCGCCAAGTCCTGCGGGTGTCATCGTGAACTTGGTTCTCTGGGTCATGGGCAAGACCAACGTGAACCTGAACTACACATCTTCTGTAGATAACGTGAAATACTGCTGCGAAAAGGCCGACGTGACTACCGTGATTTCTAGCCGCCAGTTCGTAGAAAAGTTGAAGGGTAGGGGAAACGATTATTCTCAGGTGGCCTCTGACAAGGTTCGCATCCTCTATGCCGAAGACCTGATGAAGGAAATCCCCAAGGTGAAGATTGCGGCCCTCCTGGTGCTTTGCATGATTATGCCCGCATGGCTTATCCGCTTTGTGTTCTGCAAGCGTACCCGTATCGACGATACCGCCGTCATCGTGTTCAGTTCCGGCTCCGAAGGAACCCCGAAGGGCGTGCTCCTTTCGCACCGCAACCTGATGGGCAATATCCAGCAGTTGGCCTGTATTCTGAACGTGAGCCGCGGCGACGTGATGCTTTCGGAGCTTCCGCTGTTCCACAGTTTCGGCCTGACGGTGACCACGCTCTTGAACCTGACGGAAGGCTGCCCCATTGTGGCGGTGGCGGACCCCACCGACGTGAAGACCATGGCCCGCGTGTGCTCCCGCTTCCGCGTGACCTGCATGGTGGCGACCCCCACCTTCTTGCGGGCCTTTACCGTGAGCCGCTATGTACACCCCTTGGTGTTCAAGTATGTGCGTATCATCATCGCAGGTGCCGAAGCCTTGCGGCCTGAACTGGCTACGGCATTCCGCCTCAAGTTCGGTAAGGAAATTTACGAAGGTTACGGTTGTACCGAGACCGCCCCTGTGGCGTCGGTCAATACAGAAAACACCCTGCTGAACGACTACATGACCATGCAGGTGAACAACAAGCCCGGTACCGTTGGTCCGGCACTCCCTGGAACCCAGTTCCTGATTGTGGACCCCGAGACCAACGAACCGCTCCCCACGGGAGAGGCTGGCATGATTCTCATTGGCGGCTGCCAGGTGATGCAGGGCTACCTGAAGGATGACGAACGTACCAAGAGCGTCATCGTGAATATCAACGGTATTCGCTATTACCGCACGGGCGACAAGGGTTATCTGGACGAGGACGGGTTCCTCACCATCGTGGACCGTTACAGCCGCTTCGCCAAACTTGGCGGCGAGATGGTTAGTCTTGGAGCTGTCGAGAAGAAGATTCAGGACACTCCGGTGCTGGAAGGCTGCGACTACCTGGTGACTACGGTTCCCGATTCCGCCAAGGGCGAAAAGATTGTGCTGCTCTATCAGGGCGATAAGGACCCGAAGCAGGTGCTTTCGGAACTTCGCGCCAGCGGATTCCCGCCCATCATGCTTCCGGCCCTGGCTTTCCCGGTGGAAAAGGTGCCGAAGCTTGGGACCGGCAAGGCGGACTTTACCGGAGCGAAGAAGCTCGCGAAAGAACTGGCAGGGATTAAATAAGTGTGTAATGTGTGGTGCTCAGTTGTCGGTTATCAGTGTGCTGGTTTCTAGAAGCTCCTGTCTAAAGTATCAAAACTCATAACTCGCAACTCATAACCCGTAACTCGAAACTGATATGAGCGAAGGCAACATTGAAAAAGGCTTTACTCCTATACGGACTGTTCGGCTGGTGTCGGCCGTAGTGGCCGTAGCGGGAATGTTCTGCCTGTTGGTCCAGCGTATCTTGTCCATAGCCATGACCATGGCCCAAGAAATTCTGGACCTGGCCTTTGCACGCTACGGTAACTTTACGGGGCGCTTTGCTGCCAACAACTTTGCCGAAGACAAGAAGCTCCTTTCGATGCTGAACGAACTGAAGGGACTGATTCCTACGGTAGAGACCGCCCTGACCTTGCTTCTGGTGCTGAGCGTTGTGCTTTTCGTCATTGCCCTGGTGGGACTTGCCTTGCCGAGGCAGTCGGGGCATGTGCTGGTGGCCCTGAAACTCTTGAAGTGGCAACCTGTCGATGGGGAAGACGGAGCTTCCGTCGATCAATTGTCCATGAGTCCTGCGGCCCTTAAAAGGCTTGGAATCGCGACAGGGGTAATTGTTGCCGTTGTACTGGCCGTTTTTGGTATCCGCGGCTGTATGTTGGTATCTAGCGCTCAGGAGCAGGGCCTGGCCCTGCAGGAACTGGATACGCAGGTGCAAGGCTACATGACGACCCAGCGCGCTTACTTTAGCAAGAATAAGTCTCTCGGTACGGCGCGGCAGCTAGGGCTTGACACCCTTGTGAACGGGGATTACTACACCTTTAGGGTTGGACGCGGCTACATTGCTGCCGAATCCAAGGTGACTCTTGAAAAATGCCCCATGGGCACCCGTTGGAGGGTGAATGCGAAAGCCGAAGGCTTTATATCGAAGGAACTGAAATTTTTCAGTGTGCTTCCCAAGAACAGGGAATGCTTCAAGTTTGCCCCGAACCTAAAAAATACACCGCGATAGCCGGACTCGTCCGGGACCCAGTGCAGTTTTTTTATACTTTGGTATAGAACGCTTTTACAGGGGGCGTTTTAACCTTGCCGTTCCCGCGAATGTGGGAATCTGTTGGCTGTACAGGGAGAAATTGGCCGCCTGGCAAAATAAAAGGATTTTATGCAGCAGTACCTAGACTTGTTGAAAGATATCATGGACAATGGTGTGGACCGTTCCGACCGCACGGGTACGGGGACTCGTTCCGTTTTTGGCCGCCAGAACCGTTACGACCTTTCCAAGGGATTCCCCTGCCTTACCACCAAGAAACTCCACTTGCGCAGCATCATTCACGAACTGCTGTGGTTCTTGAAGGGAGATACCAACATCAAGTACCTTCACGACAACAAGGTGACCATCTGGGACGAATGGGCCGACGAGAACGGCGACCTTGGCCCTGTTTACGGCCACCAGTGGCGCAGCTGGCCTACTCCCGACGGAGGTCACATCGACCAGATCCAGAACTTGATTGACAGCCTCAAGAACAATCCCGATTCCAGGCGTCATTTGGTGTGCGCCTGGAACGTGGCCGAAGTGAACAAGATGGCCCTGCCGCCTTGCCATTGCCTTTTCCAGTTCTATGTGGGCGGTGTAGGGGAGTCCGGCAAGCGCAAGCTCAGTTGTCAGCTTTATCAGAGGAGCGCCGACATGTTCTTGGGCGTGCCCTTCAACATTGCGTCCTATTCCCTGTTGACCATGATGCTTGCCCAGGTCTGCGGTTACGAGGCAGCCGAGTTCGTGCACACCTTCGGTGACCTCCACCTGTACAGCAACCATTTTGACCAGGCCAAGGAACAGCTTTCCCGCACGC
>JAFVTX010000066.1 GCA_017503015.1 Fibrobacter sp.
CAGCATCCCCGAATTCAAGACCGAGGCCGCCCTCCCCGACACCTGCGAGATGGAAGTGGCCAAGGCCGGCGACACCTATTTCGCCTGCTTCGAGAACAAGTGGATCGAAGTCACCGACTCCGCCACCGTGGAACAGCTCAAGGAAGGTCTTGATGAAGACGAAATCAAGGCCAAGCTCGAAGAACTGGAAGACCAGCTGAAGCCCGCCACCCCGGCCAAGCCCAAGTCCTCCAGCAGCAAGAAGACGGACGAAGACGTAGACTCCAGCGACAGCGATGAACCCGAAAGTTCCGCCAGCGAAGAATGCACCGGCCGTCGTTGCGGCAATGGCGACAACTCCAGCAGCTCCAAGAAGAGCAGTGGTGGAAATGGCGGTAGCGGATCCGGCGAAGGCGGTGAAGGCGGCAGCTCTCCCTCCAGTTCGACTAGCGGTTCCAGTGTGACCCGTGACGAGCATTTTAAATTGCTAGATGAATTTGTAGATTGGAAGTCGGGAACCAAGGCCGTTGTAAAGACGACTATTGATCCAACAGATATGGAATCAGCTCTGAAGTCTGATGGATTTGATGTAACCGTCTATGATAGTGAGGATGATGCAACTACAGCAAATTTGTTTACGTGGATGGCGTCAGGGGTAAATTTGGGAATCCAAAAAGATAATGCAGTTTTTCTGAAAACAAATAACACGCCAGAGGATAGTTCAGTTCTTTTTTTCATTGTTAAAGAGGAAGCTTCAGATATGGTGGGTTATGCGCATGTTTTATCCAGAGGTAAGTGTGGCACTTCCGTCTATTTCAAGGATACCCAAATTTGTGAGGAAGGCAAAGTCTTGACTAAGTGTGGAACGGAAACCTTTGCTCAGGATTTCTCAAATATCAAAGTTTGCGATGAAGGAGTGATTAAAGGTATCTGTGGGGAAAATTACGATTTCTACGATCCAAAGAAAGAATTCTGTGATGGTCGTGACGGCCGTATTTACGGATATCTCATAGATGGTTATGGATACGGCTGGATGACGGAAAATCTGGCCTATAAGACGACGAATGCCAAGTACTGGAACAACAACAGCGCCAATAGTGCTAAGGGCTATTACTATCCGATAGCAGATGCTCTGGAGGCGTGTCCTAAAGGTTGGCAGCTCCCGGAACAAGAGGAATTCTGGGCTTTGTATGATATGTCAATCCTCTATGGCGAAGTTGATCCTCTTGATATGAAATTTTCAGCTGATGGTTATTACGATGGGTATTTTAATGAGACGTGGATGACTACTACGAATGCTCGGTATTGGACTTCATCTGAAGGAAACACAGGTACTTATAGTGTCATACAAATTGATGTTGAATCAGGCGATTACAAGACGGATATTGGTTATGATGGATATGATCTTTACCCTGTGCGTTGCAGTTCTAAGGATAAAATGAAATAAAATTTAGGTCTTGTTTGCGCCCGAGGTCCTACGACCCCGGGTGTTTTTTTTATCAGGACATCAGGCTCACGACTCACCACTCATAACCCACAACTCATTTCCCGCGCCTCATACTCCCCATCCCCTAGATCCTAGATCCTGCCCCCTAACACCTAATAACTAAATTTCCACCTATGGAAAAGCCCGCATACTTTCTCGGAGATGCGCACTTGGGGGTAGAACCTCCTGGGGCAGTCCCGTATAGAGAAAATCTTTTGATCGAACTCTTGCGCTCTTGGAAAGGTGCGGCTAGTCACGTGGTTATCCTGGGCGACCTGTTCGAATTCTGGTACGAATACCGTTACTATGTGAACAAGGAGCATTTTCACCTGTTCCGAGCTCTTGCGGAACTGGTGGAGTCTGGTGTCCAGGTGCACCTGCTGCGAGGGAACCACGACTTTGCCTATGGCGATTTCTTCCCGAAAAATCTCGGTGTACAGGTTTCTTCAAATTTAAAGCTGGATATTCAGGGTAAAAAGGTTTTCTTTACCCATGGAGATGGCGTAGCCCGCTCAGACTGGAGCTATCGAGTCTTTCGAAAAATATTGAACAATCCGCTTAACCAATGGCTGTTTAGACAAATTCACCCGGATTGGGGGATGACCCTTGCCCGCCTCGTTGGTCGCCGAAGCCGCAAATTCGGTGCCGACCGCGAAATCAAGTTAGAGGAATATCTGGCCTGGGCAGAGCGTGCCATAGGGAAAAACAATTGCCAGATATGCATCCATGGGCACCACCATATTCCGGGCATCTGGCCGGTCAAGAACGGCTTGGTGGCGTCTCCAGGCGAGTGGATAAAAAAACTCACCTACCTTAAGTTTGAGGCAGGTGAGTTCTCTATTGAAGAATTCAAGAAATAACGCTATTTCATGTTACTCGCGTTGTCCGCACGTGTTTCTGAAGATTTCATCATCTTCTTGCTGGAGTTTTCACCCCAGATGGCGGCCACAAGGTCTGTGCTTGCGAACTTGTCCCAATAAACGTCAACCCAGCACCAGTGATGAACGGTGTCTCCGCGATCTACAACAATTCCTTTTTCGTTCACCCAATTTTTGCGAACAGAAAAGGTCATGTTTTCTCCCTTGGATTCCATGCCGAATTCATTCTTGACGGTGGCGGCTTCTAATGTCCACTCTTTTCCGTCGGTCCGCTTGTAGAGGAACACGTTGAACACAATCAACACGGCCGTGAAGATGATGGTCCACTTGTAATTCTTCTTGGTCAGAAGAAAGATAACCAGCGCCAGGAGCAAAACGCTCACCGCAGCGAAGTTATAGTGAATCGTGTAGAACGCCTTGAGTACGTCAATCATTTTTAGCCTTTCTTAGCCTTTTGCGCCGCGATAAGCGGGGCAACACTGAAGGTGAGGGTTTTGCCGTTCACCTTGCAGTCCGTGCGGTAGCTCTTGGTAGGGAGCGCAATCCCGTGAGAAGAAAGCGTGCCCATGAAAGAGGCGTTGGCATGGCTTGCAATGGTGCGGACGTTGATGAAGCCTTTCTTGCCGAAAGATAGCTTAAAGACCTTCTTGTTTGCGTCGTATTCCGCAATCATGGTATCGTTCTTGGCCGTTTCCATGGCGGTGCTGGTGCGCTTGTCAAAGATGATGGTTCCGCGGGAATCGATGGAGAGCATAGGGAGACCGGCGGAGTTACGGCAGGCGATGGGCTCCCAGGTGCCTTTTTTCTTGGCGGGGGCCTTTCCGGTAAACACGATGCGGGAGCCTTCCTTGACGACTGTGTAAGCGCCTGTGGCGATCTGGAATCCGACGGCATTCAGGGCGCCCTTGAAATACAGCAGGTAGCCGCTTCCGTTGGGCATAAAGCGGTAAGACGTGGGTTTGAGGGTCTTGGAGGGGGTTACTGCAATGCGCTTGCCGGTCTTGTCCACTTCCAGGTCTGCATAGGGCGTCTTGTCCAATTTCAGTTCTTTGACGATTTCACCGCTGAAGCGGACAAAACCGCGAATATCCATCTTGATTACAAAGTTATCCATTTTTATTTACACCTTTTTTTTTGTTGTTCCCCAGCATCCAACAAGTTAAAAATGTTGGTGGGTTCCGTCAAGAAACATAGTAAAAAAATGGGATTAGAGGGCGTTTTTTGGAGATATGATGCCAACCTTGTATACAAAAATAAGTAGGAATTAGTCTGAGATGTGGCTTTGGACGATTTCTGTCAATGTGGCTCTAAACGAGCCGCCATCTCGTTTCCAGACGGTTGCCCCCTGAAATTTCTGGGCAAAAATGTGACCGCGGTCACTAAATTGGACCCGGTCAAGCAATATTCCAATTTGGTCTATAGGTGTGCCGTTTTTGCCAGTGTTTATGACGTCTCCCGCCCGAACGAGGAACTTCGGGTAGAGAAATCCGTACTTGTACACAAGGGCATCGGCGATGCTTTCTACGGGGTCAATTAAGATGAGCCTTGTCTCTCTATTGCTGTTGTTAAATGCAAGGATGGCGCCTGTTCCGCGACCAGCGATGAATTTCGGTGCTGTTCCGTTTACCTGGGTGGCACATTCCAGGATTTCTTTAGAATCTGGCGAAAAAGTCTTTTCTGACGGCGTTCCCTTGTTGTTGCCGGAACCGCGGTAGTTGAAGGTGACCGGCGTGACTCCCGGAAGGCTGTCCAGTTCGGCCAGGAACTGGGCGGCGTCCTCGTCGGCGTCGGGGTAGTAGAGAAGTGTCGGGGTTCCCGCTTCACCCATCTTCCAGCCTTCGAGAACGGTTCCGTCTTGCAGGGTGCAGCTGATGCCTTGGGCGTGGCCTTCGATGGCCGCCCGGGCTTCTTTGTGAGGTATGGCCCTGGGGTAGGCGTTTCGCCGTTCTGTCAGGGCGAGGTAGAACACCATGCTCACGTAGATGACGGCAAGGATCCCTGCGAGGCGTAGAATTTTGAAGACGAAGTTCTTGATAACCTTCATGGAGCCAATTTTAGAAAAATCCATAGGGCAAAAAAAGAACCCTCGGTGATTTGTTCACCGGGGGTCTAGGGATGGGATTGGGTGTTCCCTAAATATAAACAAAAAAATTGCCAGTGTGGTATACCTTTTGAACTAAAAGTGTTCTCAAAGTGTTCTTTTTTAATAAAAATCGGCAAAAATGATAATTTTTTCTTAAAATAAGTGTTCCCAAGAAAATAAAAAATTAAATTTAAACCGATGAATATCTTTGCGTACTACAATTACCGCAAGTATTTGCAGGATTATTACGAATACCGCAAGTCTTTACAGCGGTACTTCTCCTACAGGTCCTTCGCCCAGAAGGCGGGTTATTCCTCGTCGGGCTATTACCTGGACCTGGTCCGTGGCCGCAAGTCCCTTACGCCCCAGATGGTGCCGAAGTTTATAGCGGCACTAGGTCTGAACGAAAAGGAAGGTCGTTACTTCAAGCTGATGGTGGACTTCACCCACGCCCAGTCGGTAGAATCCAAACAGCAGATTTTTGACCAGATGTCTTCGCTTTTGCCCAAGGCGGTAAAGGCTCTGACCAAGAACCAGCAGGAATATTACGCCAAGTGGTACCATGTGGCGGTTCGCGAGGCTCTTTCGGTCTTGAACATCAATGAAGGGAATCTCCAGGAGCTGGCCTGGTTTCTGAATCCGAAAATTTCAGTGCCCCAGGCGAAACAGTCCTTGCAGTTGCTGTTGGACTTGGGACTTATCGAAAAGGTGGACGGCTTTTACCGTTCCGTGAACAAGACGGTGACCAGCGGCAAGGAAATTTCGCCCTTGTTCGTTCACCAGTTCCAGAAGCAGATGATTGACCTGGGCAAAGAGGCCCTGGACCGCTACACTACGGCCCGTCGCAACGTTTCGACGACCACCATGAGCGTTTCTGCCGCCGGGCTTGAACGGATTATCCGAAAAATTGATATGTTTCAGAAAGAGATTCTGGATATTGTTACATCGGATAGCGGTGAAACCATGTTGTGCGAACTGAACGTGCAGTTCTTCCCCATCAGTAAAGAGAAGGTGGACCTGCCGGAGGAGGAAAAATGAGGTTAGCGACTAGTCTAGCAGCATTGCTTTCCGCCTTTGGTTTTTGGGCGTGCAGCAACAACGATTCCGTGGCAGGAACTGCCACCCAGACCGAGAATACCGTTGCCAGCCTGGATACCCTGAAGGGCGTGGTTTACCATAAGAACGGAACCAAGACCAAGGGCGCCGTTGTGCGGATGGTCTTGTCGTCTAAGTGGGAAGATGCCGGTTGGTCCGATTTCCGCGAGACGGAAACAGATGCACAAGGGCGTTTCTCGTTTGCGAACGTGCCTGCGGATACTTTCCAGCTGGCGGTCATCGACTCCGCCTCTAGCGAAATCCTTTATCTGCCGGAGGCTTCTGCAGAGGATGATTCTCTTGTTCTTGAGGCTGCCGCCAAGGTGAATGGCTTCTTGACTCTTGGCGATTCGGCTCTGGCCCCTGTGTCTGTAGGGTCTCACTTCAAGGTTTATGTTTCGGGCATCCCGTTCTTTGAATCGGTATTTGCTCCCGGAGCCTTTGAACTGCTGGTCCCGGAAGGATCTTGGACCTTCGGCTTCTGCCCTGGTGACCCGATGGTCATCGAAAAGCTGCAAGAATCTGGAATCGCCGATTCCGTGATTTTCCGCAGTTGGAAAATGTCCAAAGCTTTAAAGTCCGGCGAATCCTTGGCTCTTGATACCCTGGTTTGGGGAGCAAACAAGAAAGCTGATTCTGCCGAAAAAGACGACCCTAAGGGGGACGTTGACCTGAAGGATACCACGAGTAAAAAAGACACCACGGAAACTCCGGCTGTTCCCAAGGCCTGGATTTCGGGCCAGGTGGACTGCTCGAACCTGGATCGTTGCGATAGCGTCGAAGTCATGGTCATTACGGACCTGTTCGGTTTCGGATTTGCAAACGGCCTGACTCTGGAATACGAAATTCAAGCCCGGACCGACACTCTAGGTCGGTGGTGGTTGCCCGCTCCCGAAGAGGTTCCTTACGACTCCTTCCGTGTGGAATACCGCCAGAGGTCGGGGGAGACCGTGACCAACGTGGGTCTTTCCCGCTACGTGAAAAAGTCTGAACTGGAAGCTGCCAAGGATACCCTGTCTATCGGTAAGGCCTCCTTGGACAAGTATTCCTGGATTTCGGTGGGCGTTAGGCTCGTGGTGGACCAGCAGGACAATCAGCAGAGCGAGAATTGCTTTATGAACAGCGTGGTCCTGGGCATAGAGGGAACCTCCCACTTTGTCCGCACGGTAACCTGCAATATGTACGTGCTGACCTATCTGCCCAGCGGAATGCAAAAATTGATATTCTACTCCGGGGATCCGGTGGTGGTTTCTGCCCTCCAGGAGGCAGGAACGCCCCAGTACAACTATGTGAGTACGGTTGACCAGAATCTGATGGCGGGTAACGGAATTAAGGAACTTTGGCTTACTTATACCCCTCCTACGGTAAAATAGTTCAAAATACCCCTTGCCGAAGTGACTTTTTTTTCTAACTTTGGTGAGCACTTTGAGCTATGGTGTAATGGTAGCACAACAGATTCTGACTCTGTTTGTCTAGGTTCGAATCCTGGTAGCTCAACGAAAGTCCCGCTCTACGGCGGGATTTTTTATTTTTCTTCTAATCCCTAGATCCTATTCCCTATTATGGAATTCTTCGACTATTACGAACAACTGTTTGGCGACCGGTGGCCGGCCCTGCTGGATTCCCTCAAGGGGGAGTCCTGTTTTGAAACGTTGCAGTTCGGAGAATGCCTCGAACCGTATTACCTGGACAAGGCCTCTGTCTTTGCCGCAAAGGCCCTAGGGGTGGAGCCTGGGATGGATGTCTTGGACATGTGTGCCGCCCCCGGCGGAAAATCCCTGATAATCGCCTCTATGCTTCAAGGACAGGGTTCCTTGCAGTGTAACGATCGTTCGCCAGACAGACGGGAACGCCTTAAGCATGTTTTGGAAAATTCTTTGCCCAAGGACTGGCGAAGCATTATCAGTGTTTCGGGTTACGACGGTGTCAAGTTCGGCCTCCATAGGAAGGAATCTTTTGACCGGATTCTGCTGGACGCCCCTTGTTCTTCGGACCGGCATGTGCTGAATTCTCCCGCCCACCTGGAAGTCTGGTCCGCAAAGCGGATCAAGAGGCTGTCGGTGGAACAGGGCTCCCTCTTGGCCTCGGCCATAGATGCGTTACGCCCGGGAGGAGTTCTTGTTTACGGCACCTGTGCGCTTTCACCGCTAGAAAATGATGGCGTGGTTTCGAGAATCCTGAAAAAACGCCCCGAGGCTTGTGCTGTTGAAATCCCGGATATTCCACAGGGCGCGGACCGCACGGATTTTGGGGTCCACATTTTACCCGACAGGACAAACGGGTCTGGGCCTATTTATTGCGCAAAAATCAAAAAAAAGCCCCGACCAACAGGTCTTTAATAATATATCTTTGGAGTATGTGGAATCGTATTTGCGTGCTCTTTTTGGCCTTTGTGATGGCTCTGCCTGCCTTGGCCGATGAAGACGACTGGGATGATGTCCCTGAATCGTCCGCTCCTGCGGCCGAGGCTCCTGCACAAGTCTCGGAACCCGCTGCACCTGCCCCTGTGGCAGAATCCACTCCAGCGGCTACAGAGCTTGCTCCGGCTGCAAAACCTGCCGAAAAACCCGTCGACCCCTTTGCAAAGCTTGATAGTGCAAAAGCCCATGTTGATACCGTCGCCAAGCCCGCGGCTGGTCGTGAAGTTCCTGTCCGTTACTGGATTATGGGCGATTCTGTGGAACAAGAGGCCATCTTTGTAAAGATTGAAAGAGACTCTGTCTATCTGAAACGCCCCAACGCAGACGAACAGAAAAATTTGGAAAAGTTGCAAGAGGCGACTATTGCTGCCATGGAAGAAAGCAATGGCCAGCACCAGGAAGACGAAGAAGACGATGAAGCCGATTCCGTAGCGACACCGGCTCCGGCCGCTCCTGTGGCCGTGGCCGACACCACTCCGGCAGAACAACCTCAGGAACAGCCCCAAGAAGAAGTGGACGACGGCGCCGACGACGATTTCGAGACCGCCCTCCAGAAAGAAGACACCCGCATGAAGCTAGAAGAAATTGCCCGTGTCGAAGAGGAAATCCGCCAGCAAGAGATTCAGGACAGTATCGCCGCCGATTCCGCAAACCCCTTCATCAAGATTTACCGTTTGGACCTGCGTCGTCTCTACAACATGGAAGACGACGAGATGATCGACCTTGGCCTTTCGAATTATGTGGTTCCCGAATATGTGGACGACGAAGAGGACCTGGAGCTTTATCCGCCTGGAAGCGCAAACCTCTTTGTGACGTCGGTCCCTGCGGCTTGTTCCCTTTTTGTGAACGGCATTCCTATTAAGCAGGTGGCGCCGGATACCATCAAGCGCATTGCGCCGGGCAAGTACACCATTTCGGTGATGCAGGTGCTGAAAGGCGTGGAATGGTGGGGCACCGCCGTGGTCCGTATCAATTCCGACAGCCTAAACCGCATAGAGATTCCGGTAGAACGACCCTCTACCAGGTTGACCCTGAATACCGACCCCGAAGCGGTAGAAGTGTTCATCAACGAGGTGCCTACGGTGAACATTATGCCCCACTACATGACAGACGTGGTGGTTGACGGAATTCGCCCCCAGGCAAAGACCAGCCTTTACTTTAGAAAGGTTGGCTACCGCGATACCACCATTGTCACCGAAATCAAGGCGTTCATGCCGAACCTGATTAACGTGGAAATGGAACCCATTCTAGACGACCTTGCCTTGATTGAAGAACAGAACGCCTTTAACGATGAACGCAGCAAGCGTCGCATTGGTCGCGGGCTCTTGTGGAGCTCCATCGTTCCCATTATCGCTGGCGGTGTCATGTGGTACCTGGCCGAAAAGGACTGGAGTGACGCTGCCGACAAGAAGAAGGCTTACGGAATGTCGGCTTTTGAAAGTCCCGATACCCAGAAGATGGTGAAGGACAACCACGACCTGAACAAGAAAGGCGATACCAAGGCCGGTATAGGCATTGGACTTGGGGTTGTGGGAGTCGGCCTATTGGTTGCAGGCTTTGTTCTTGCGTTCTAAAATTATCCTTTTGTTGCTCGGGCTATGCGCTTCTGTGGCCATGGCCCACCCACATGTGTTTGTAGATGCTACTGTCAAGGTCCTATTTAACGAAAAGGGCCTTTCTGGTGTTGAAAACCGGTGGGTTTACGACGAGGTCTACAGCATGGCGACTATCGCCTCTGTAGATGCGGACGGAGATGGAAAACTGTCGGCTAAGGAAAGCGATGCTTTAAGACCCGTTGTTTTCGGCGAGGCCTCCAAGGCGAATTATTTCAACTATATCCAGTGCGGTTCCGAATTCTTAAAGGTGGAAAAGATCAGTTCCTTCAAGGCTTCGGTAGAAAATAGACGACTGGTGCTGGATTTTGTGTTAGATTTTACAGTCCCTGTTACAAACGATTATACTCTGCTAGTGCTAGTAGTGGCGGATCCTTCCAACTATGTGCAGGTGACCGCCGACATGGAAAATGCAGAGGCTTCTGCGCCCGAGAGTATCGATGTGGAATATTTTTCCGACAGTCTTGAGGGATTGTCTCTTTTTAAGGCTTTCCTTTCGTATGTAGAGGGCCTATACCTCAGATTCAAGCAGAAGTGACAAAATAGCCTATAACAGGAATCCCGCCTTTGCGGGATTTTTTTTATTTTTATGGTATGAAACGGCTTATTTTGTCCGTGGCGCTTTTTTGCCTTTGTGCAGTTTCCGCATTCGGTGCGGAGGCCGATTCCCTAGTGCAAAAAAATACACCTCCTGCAAAGGTTGAATCGCCTGCTCCAACGCCCCCTAAAGAGGAATCGAAACCGGGTGGTCTTTTGGATGCCCTTTACCCGGTGGATCCCGACGAATCGATTGCCGCCGGACATTTCCAGGGAGGGGCGACCCTGTCCCTGATTCAGGCCAATACCGAAGATGATGCCCTGAATGTTATCCTTGGCGATATCTATGAGGGCGAAGGCTACATGTTTACCGTCGAGGTCTTTGGGGGGTATTTCATCAAGGATGCCTTGGCTGTAGGAGCACATCTGGGTTATACCCGCACCTGGTTCGATATTGATTTTTCCCTTTTAGAAGACATAGCCGATGTCAAACAGCACCGCAAGTACATGAGCAATGGCTTTTTTGCGCAGCCTTTCCTGAAGAACTACATGAAGGTGCTGGATAGCAGGAATCTGTATCTTTTTAACGAGACGTCCGTGAAGGTCGGGTATTCTTACGGAATATCCCAGACAGACGACGGCGAAGAAATGGACAAGACCCGTAACAAGACCTGGACCATCGAGGCGGGACTGAATCCGGGTATTTGTATTATGGTGTTGAGCCGATTTGCCTTTGAAACTTCTGTGGGACTTTTGGGACTCAGTACCAGCGTTATCGATGTAGAAGAAAACGGCGAAAACCATAGCAGGCTTGTCTACAACATCGTGAATTTTACCATCAACCTCTTGGCCTTGGATTTCTCCCTGGTGTACTTTATTTAGGAGGCGGGTGATGAAGATTGCTAGAGCAACGAAATTTCTGCGCTGGAACATGGCTGCGCTTTTTGCTTGCGTTGCCAGCCTATGGGTGGGGTGCTCGGAATCTTCGGAAAAGCCCCTGTTCCCCGAAGACGAAATTTCGGAGGAAATGGAACTGAAACTTTCCGGCTGGAAGGTGGATTCTTTGGATACTGAAAAACTGGTTGTCCGAGTTTCGCCGACGAAGGGCTGGCTAGATTCCCTGGTTATTGATTCTCTGGCCCTTCCGGGAAGTTCCGCCTTGTATTTGGCTGCTGACGACGATTTGGTGGACCCTGCGTTGGGCGAAAAGCTTGTTCCCGGAACGGTGATTTCGACGAAGGATACGAACCAGTTCTCCATTGTGGCCTTGGATTCCTACAACAGGATTGCGGGCGTGTGGTTGGTGGTATGGAAATTGCCCGAGACGCCAAAATCATCGGACTCCAAGGCTGATTCTTCTAGTGATGCGATGCCTTCGTCTTCGGAAACTGCAGATTCTGCGGGCTCGTCAGAAACGGGTTCGTCATCGGATTCTTCGGCGGGCACGTCATCAGGTTCATCGTCGGATTCGTCTTCTGGGGAGTCGGGAACTAGCGGAGGCTCGTCGGAGTCGGCAGGCGGTGAAAGCTCCTCTTCGGAAGAGAACGATTCTAGCAGTAGTGAGGCTGCCCAGCCTCAGGCGGTAAAACTTGCGGACTTGAGCGTGGATGGCGGCACTGTTACGGTGGAAGGCACCAAGGTCTACGTGGAAATGCCCTACGGTTCGGATCTTTCTAGCATCCAGTTGATTCCCTTGGACACGACGAACAATTTGATTCGCCCTGTAGAAATGGAATTTGAAGATGCCGACGGAAATGTGGGAACCTACAGCGTGGTGGCGGGTGTGCAACTGCCAGGTTCTGATTTTAGTGCTCGTAACGATTTCTGGGCTACTACCAGCGATGCCATGGCGGAGGAAGGGAGAGCCACGGTTGCCTATGTTACAAACTACCGCTTTAAGGCAGAGGAAAACCTCTCTGAAAATGGGGAAAGTTTGTCCCTTTCTTCAAAAATTGTAACCTGCGGATGGGGGGTGTCCAATGCAATAATTGACGGTAGTTGGAAACTTGCCGGAGGCTTTTATTTTGTCGGTGCATATAGTGGCTCTGATGCTAAAAATATTTACGATGTTGATTACTCTTCGGGAACACCATCTACTGACGAATCCTACATCGCAAAGGACATGACTTTCGGTAAACCCTTTACGGCCCGCCCGACTGCGTTTGAAATCAAATATTCTTATAATCATGTAACCAATAGTTCATCGGACTACCCGCAGAAGAGCCTCGTGTACGTGATGCTTGTGGGCGAAGGCGGAAAAGTTGTGGCCACGGGGGCATTCTCTGACGGTGCTAGCACCGATATGGTTACTCGCACAGTGCAACTATCTTATGGAGCCGATCCTTTCGGGCTTCTTTCGGGTGACTATGCCATTGCAGAAGGCTTGACTCTCGGAACCGGCGACGAGGATGTCACCACCATTCATGTGATGTTTGCCTCCTCTGCCTATGCTCACGTGGTTGCCGGAGGGACGGCAGGAAATTCGGGTAAGTACCGCGGTGGCGAAAATTCCAGCCTCACCCTGGACGATTTCAAATTGATTTACTAGGAGGATGAATATGATTCTATTCGAAAAAAAGAATTCTCCTGTAAAGACACTTTGGCTTGCCCTGCTGGTCTGTATTTTGGGACTTGTTTGGGGCTGTTCCGCCGATTACGATGAATTCGGCGAGTCGCCTTACTGCGATTTCGATGAGATTCATTTTGCCGGCGAGGCTGCAGGCATTCAAGTTTTTGCCGATGAACACAAGGTTGTTGTAACCTTGGAGGAACTCTCCGATTCCCTTGCTACCTGGGATTCCGTAACTATCGAAAGTATCGACATTAGCCACATGGCGACCTTGCACCTGGTAGAAAGCAAAATTATAGAGTTTCCGACAGATTCGGCAGGTCTAGATTCTCTGGCAAAGCAGGTGGCTTATGTGGAAAAAAAGCTGAAGAAAGGGCAGCGCTTACGTTTGCCTGCAAGCCGTGTCCTTTATGTTTTGGTTGTTGCCGAAGATGGAAGCAAGTCAATATGGAAATTGCAATTTGAAATTCCTGGTGAAAAATCTCCTGCCGAAGATTCTGGGGAGAGCGGTGACGAAAATTCCGACAAGAAAAGCGAGGATGCCGCCAAGTCCTCGGATAACTCTATTTCGCTAGAGTTCAAGGATGCCGTTGAAACGAAATCCTCTGGTGACACGGTTTACGTGACATACTCTCAGGGATTTGATATCAAGTCTGCAACACTCACCAATGTGGTTTTGCCTCAAAAAGCAAAAGCTTCTCCGGACCCGAAAACGATAAAGGATTGGTCGGTTCCGCAAAAAATCAAGGTGACTGCCGAAGATGGTTCTGAAAAGAGCTGGGTGATTGTTGTATCTGCAATAAAGAGCAATGCGACGGACTTGCAGTTGCTTTTCAAGGATCAGTTTAAGGTGAACCGTTCCCAGGATACAGTTTATATCAAGTTGAAAAACGGCTCCTCCATAGGGTCTGCCGCCATTGATTCCTGGAATGTTTCTGCCGGAGCTTCTGTTGATCCTGAACCCGATGCTGTGAAAGCCTGGAAAGATTACCAATCCTTTAAGGTAACTGCTGAAGATGGAACTGTCAAGACATGGGTGCTTGCTCTTTCGATAGCTGCTGCCGACGAAAAGGTTTCTAGCGACAAGGAGCTGGTTTTTATTTCTGCGGTCGGTGAAGAATCTGCGGCATCGGTTGACAAGATCAAAAAGACGGTGGAACTACACTTGACGGCAAAATCAGACATTTCAGCAGTCAAGGTTTCGTTGAAGGTTTCAGAATCGGCATCTCACAATTTGCCTGAAGTTGTTGACCTTCGCGATGCCGTGATGTTTACGATTACTGCTGAAGATGCATCGACTGAAACTTGGACTTTGACCGCATCACTCCCTCTAGAACCCCCGCAAGTTTTGTCCGCCAAGATTGCGGGCAAGCAGGCTGTTATCGATAATGACGACATGTCCATTCATGTAGATTCGTTGCCGTTCCGTACGGATTTAACCTCCCTGGAACTGACAGAACTTAAACTTTCCAAGGGGGCGACGACCGAAGGTTTCTCTGTTGGCAGCAAGTATGATTTTGGCGCAGGGCAGACGTTGGTTGTGAAAAACACTGCAGGAGAATCGGTAACCTACAGGGTAAAGGCCGGATATCAATTGCCTGGAAGTGATTTCAATAACTGGAGTGATAATGACCCTAAACCAGATTCTGTATGGAATAATGCCAACACGATTCTTACCACGACTAAGAAGATTTCCGAGGGTTCCATGATTGGAGCCGAAATTAAGACAGGCGAAACTTTGGGAAAGGTGGCTAGTGGCAGCCTTTACACGGCCGTATTCAATCCCAAAGGAGTAGGTCTTTTGTCTATGGCAAATGCCAATACTTGGCCCGATGGTAACGAACTTCTGGACTTTGGTAAGCCGTTCGCCGCCCGCCCCGAATATATGGAAATAAAGATTTCTTATTCGGGAAGTGGGGATAGTTGCGACGCGTACATTCTGTTGGAAAATCGTACAGGTGACAAGAACGTCAACAGAAAAACGAGTGATGTAAACAAGTTGGTGGCCAGTGCCTGGTACCGTTCTACAAAAGATGACAATACGGGACGATCCAATCCAGATGTGGTCAGTGTTTCTGAGCCCGATGCCAACGGAATGCGTACGATACGGTTGAAGCTAAAATATGGCACTCCTTTGTCGGGATCGCCTATAGAGAAATCCTCAACCTTCAATACTACGTTGCAATCCAGCAATAAGAGTGCGGTGAACAATGGCCTGATTCAGGGAACGGGAGAGGAACCCGTCACTCATATTCGCGTGGTCTTTGCTTCTAGTGCCGACGGAAACCACTATGTGGGTACGAAGAACGCAACCTTAATTGTGGACGAAATGCGCCTAATTTATTAGCACTGGGCATTTAGGACTGTTTTGCCCCCGATTTGTGTCGGGGGCTTTTGCTATATTTGAGGGAGGAGGATTTATATGGCAGTTTTGAACCTTTCTGCAGCAAAGTTTGACGAGGTGATCCGCTCGGGTCAGCTGGTATTTGTGGATTTCTGGGCCACCTGGTGCCGCCCGTGCATGATGATGGGCCCCATCATCGAGGGACTTGCCGGCGATTACGAAGGCAAGGCCATCATCGCCAAGATGAATGTAGATGACGACGGTGTCAAGGACATTTGTGCCCGCTACGGCATCACCAACATTCCCAACATGAAGCTGTTCAAGAACGGCGTAGAGGTGGGTAACGTAGTTGGGGCCGTTCCCAAGGCCACGGTCAAGGGCGTCATCGACAAGAACCTTTAGTCCGAGATGCTTACCAAACGCTTAATCGTCTGTCTCGATGTCCGGGACCGTAAGGTCACCAAGGGCGTCAAGTTCAAGGGCAATATCGATATCGGCGACCCCGTGGAGATGGGGGCGCAGTACAGTGCCGATGGTGTCGATGAGCTGGTCTTTTACGACATTACTGCCAGTGCCGAAAACAGACCCTGCGATATGGAAATGATTCGCCAGATTGCAAAGCGGGTGTTTATTCCCTTCGCCGTTGGTGGCGGAATCCGCAACCTGGACGACATGCACCAGGCGCTGCTGGCCGGTGCCGAGAAGGTGAGCGTGAACAGCCTCGCCGTGCTGCACCCCGAAATTATTGCCGAAGGGGCCAAGGCCTTTGGCCGCCAGTGCGTGGTACTGGGCATGGACGCCAAGTTCGTGGGCGTTTCCGAAAAGTTCAAGAGCGGATACGAAGTGTATATCCGCGGTGGTCGCACGCCTATGGGCATCGACGCCGTGGAGTGGGCCAAGAAGGCCGAAGATTTGGGCATCGGCGAAATCTGCCTGAACGCCATCGATACCGACGGCGTGCGTAACGGTTACGAGCTGAACATTACCGACCAGGTGGCGCGTGCAGTACAGGTGCCCGTTATCGCCAGCGGTGGTGCTGGAACTCCGGCCCACATTGTGGACCTGTTCGCAAAGACCACTGCAGACGCAGCACTGGTGGCCTCCATGGTCCACTTTGGCGATTACACGGTCCCGCAAATCAAGAGAGAAATGCTTGCCGCAGGAATTCCCGTCCGCAAGAAGATGAACGGCGAGGTGTAGCGTGAATCCTTCCGTCGCGGTGAAAATTTTTGAGGCCGGTCGCAGTGCCGGTGCAGATTTCGTTGAAATCTACGAAGAAGAAACCCGCAGTTCCGCCCTGGGTCTCAGGGACCGCAAGATCGAGACGGCTACCGCCGGCACGGATTATGGCATTGGCATTCGCTTGTTGTATGGCACCGAGGTGCTTTACGGTTTTACCAGCGACGAAAGTGAAGAAGCCCTGGTAAAGTTGGTGCAGACTCTTGCCTTCGGGCGCATCGCTTCAAGTTCTGCGCAAAATTCTGGTTTGGCAAGTGTCGCGGAAGGTTTCGAGTTCGCCCCGCAAAAGCGGGTGTCGGACTATAACGCCGCCGCCTTCAAGGACCCGCGGGTCTTGGGCCAGGCGGTCAAGCAGGATTTTCTTTTCCGCGCAGACGAAGCCGCCCGAAAGGTATCGGACAAGGTGGTGCAGGTGGCGGCTTCCGTGACGGACTGCTGCACCTCCATTAACTTGTTGAACAGCGAGGGCTTGAACCTGACGCTTGACCGCTCCCGCCTTCGCGTGAACGTGACGGTTACCGCCACGGATGGCACGGAACGCCTGACTACCCACGAGTCGCCGGGCGCTTTGGGCGGTTACGAACTGCTCCCGAATTATTCTCCGGAGGCCCTTGCGACGGAATCAGCGGAACGGGTGGTGCGCATGCTGAGTGCGGGCTACATCAAGGGCGGCCAGATGCCTGTGGTCATGGGGAATGGCTTTGGCGGCGTGATTTTCCACGAGGCCTGCGGACATCCGCTAGAAACGGAAGCGGTCCGCCGAAATGCAAGCCCCTTCTGCGGCAAGCTGGGAAAATCTATCGGGCAGCCGTGCCTTACCGCAATTGACGACGGAACTCTGGATGGCGTGTGGGGTAGCCTCAAGTTTGACGACGAGGGCATGCCTACCCAGCGCACTGTCTTGATTGAAAACGGAATTTTGAAAAGTTACATGAGCGACCGCGTAGGGGCAGCCGAGGTTGGTGTGGCCCGCACGGGGTCGGCCCGTCGTGAAAGTTACAAGTACGCTCCCGTGAGCCGCATGCGGAACACCTTCATTGCTCCCGGCAAGGACAGTTTCGATTCCATGATTCAAAGCATGGATTACGGCCTTTACGCCGCCCGCATGGCTGGCGGTTCGGTGAATCCGGCTACCGGCGAATTTAACTTTGCGGTGGACGAAGGTTATGTTGTCCGTAACGGAAAAATTGGTGAACCCGTACGTGGCGCAACCCTTATCGGCAAAGGTCACGAAATCATGCCCCGCATCAGTATGGTAGGGCGCGACTTGGAGCTGGCTACAGGTATTTGCGGAGCCTCTTCGGGACATGTACCCGTGACGGTGGGGCAGCCCACCATCAAAGTGGACCAGATCCTTGTGGGCGGAAGGTAATAGTGGAGTGGATTGTTGGTGATTTTATATTTTGTTCTACTTTATAAAAGGAGTGCTTTATGAATTTTAAAGGTGTGATTTTCTTGGCTGCTGCCGCTATCGCTCTGCAGGCTTGTTCCAACTACCAGCCCCGTGTTTATAACGAAGTTCCGCTGGTTGAAGGTGAAGAAGTTGTGCCTTTTGAAGAATTCTGCTATTTTGAAACCGAACCGAATGGCGCTGCATTTAAGGTGCTTCGGAAGGCTGTTGTGGGCGGTGGTTCCTATGGTTCTACTGAAAGCCTCAAGCCCACTTTAGAACAGAAGGTGGCAAAGTTGGGCGGTAACTCCATTGCTAACTTCAAGGCTTCCCAAAGGTTTGGTTTCTGGCCCTGGCGTTTTATTCGTCCGGTGGTCAGTGGTGACGCTATCCAGATTCTGAATGCCAACGGCAAGTCTTGTGAAGAATTGGGTGGACGCCATTAATTATTCCCAAAATAAACGCTTAGTTGTCTTATTTTGAAAAAAATGCCGCTGAAAAATGCGACATTTTTTGCTTTTTTACGGCGAAAACTGCCGTTTTTGCACGGTTTCGGCCGTTTTTTGCCGAGCGAGGCCCTTGGCACGGGTTTTGCATGTCGGAGGGTGGTTAAAGTGAGCGAAAAGCGCCTCGTATTAACGAGGCGTGATCGCGAGAGTGAGGCGAAGTCGTAGGTTCTGTTCTTGCGATAGAGCCGAACGGAGGTTAAAGTGAGCAACAAGCGCCTCGTATTGACGAGGCGTGGTTGCGAGAGTGAGGCGAAGTCGTAGGTTCTGTTCCTGCGATAGAGCCGAACGGAGGTTATATGTCCGATTTCAATAACGATGCAGAAAAGGTGTTGGCCAAGGCGCAGAGCCTGCGCGACCGTTGCTCGCATTCCTACTTGGGTGCGGCGCATTTGGCGGTGGGGCTTGTCGAAGGCCCCGATGCCACCTTGAAGAAACTCTACAAGTCGAAGGGCGCAAAGACGAATGAGCTCCGCGGCAAGCTGGAGCCGTTCGTGCAGAAGATCCCGCGTATGGAAGGCGTGAACCCCGACGTGGAACCCGATAACGACTTGAACCGCATTTTGCGAGCCTCGGTGCAGGCGGCGCGTCAGGTAAACCGCATGGTGACCCCAGGCGACATGCTCGTGGCCTTGATGAAGTTCTCGGGCGACCGTGGCCTTGCGAAGGTGTTCGAAGATGCTTTGGGAAGCGTGGAAGTGGTGGAAACTTGGCTGTCGGACCCGTTTGCAGGAGCCGCCAATGCCGAGGAGCAGTCTCCGCTGAAACTGTACGGCCGTGAACTGGTGGAAATGGCCGCCGACGGAAAACTCTCGCCGGTGATTGGCCGTGAAGAGGAAATCCGCCGCGTCATTTTGATTTTGAGCCGTAAGACGAAAAACAACCCGTGCCTGGTCGGTGAACCTGGCGTGGGTAAGACCGCTATTGTCGAAGGGCTCGCCGAGCGAATCTATCGCGGCGATGTGCCTGACGCTCTGAAGGGCAAGAAGTTGTTTGCGCTCGATTTGTCAGCCTTGATGGCGGGTGCAAAATACCGCGGCGATTTCGAGGAACGTTTGAAAGCCGTGCTTGACGCCCTTGAAGAAGACGGCAACACGCTTTTGTTCATTGACGAAATCCACACCATCGTGGGTGCGGGCAAGACGGAAGGCTCCATGGACTTGGGCAACATGCTCAAGCCGAAACTGGCCCGTGGTGAACTGCACTGCATCGGTGCGACCACCACGCAGGAATACCGCAAGTACATCGAGAAGGATTCCGCCTTGGAACGCCGTTTCCAGCCCGTGCAGGTTGACGAGCCTAGCGAAGAAGAATCGATTTCCATTCTCCGTGGCATCAAGGACGGATTCGATGCGCACCATGGCGTGCGCCTGCACGACAACGCGCTTGTGGCGGCGGTGAAACTTTCGAACCGCTACATCAGTGACCGTTTCTTGCCGGACAAGGCCATCGACTTGATTGACGAGGCGGCAAGCCTTGTGAAGACGCAGATGGATACCGTGCCCGAAGCCTTGGATACCTTGCAACGTAAGGAACTCCAGATGAAAATCGAGGAGCAGGCCTTGGCGAAGGAAACCGACGACACCAGCGTGAAGCGCCTGAAAGAGTTGCGTGAAGAACTCGCGACGACTGATGCGGCTGTAAAACTGATGCAGGACCGCTGGCAAGAAAGGCGCGCGAAAAACGCCGAGTTGCAGGGGCTCAAGAAGTCCTTGCAGCAGGCGAAGGACGAGATGGAGCAGGCCGAAGCCCGCTACGACTTGAACCGCGCCGCCGAACTCAAGTACAACAAGATTGTGAACCTGGAGCGTGAAATCGCCGCGAAGACCGAAGAAATCAAGAAGTCTGCAAGCGACGGCGACCTGAGCGAAGAGGTGACGGAAGAAACCATCGCTCTCGTGGTGAGCCGCTGGACCGGAATTCCGGTGACGAAGCTTTGCGAAGGTGAAAAGGCAAAGTTGTTGCACTTGGACGAACGTCTGCATGCCCGCGTGATTGGCCAGGACGAAGCCGTGGAAGCGGTTTCGGAAGCGATTCTGCGTAACCGTAGCGGTTTAAGCCGCGAGAATGCGCCGATTGGTAGCTTCTTGTTCCTGGGCCCGACGGGTGTGGGCAAGACGGAACTTGCGAAGGCGCTTGCCGTGGAACTGTTCGATGACGAGAACGCGCTGGTGCGTATCGACATGAGTGAATACATGGAAAAGCACAGCGTGAGCCGCTTGATCGGTGCGCCTCCGGGATACGTGGGCTACGAAGAAGGCGGCCAGTTGACCGAAGCCGTGCGTACGCATCCGTATTGCGTGATTCTGCTGGACGAAATCGAGAAGGCTCACCCCGACGTGTTCAACACGCTGTTGCAGGTGCTTGACGACGGTCGTTTGACCGATGGCAAGGGCCGTACGGTGAATTTCAAGAACACCTTGATTCTCATGACGTCGAACCTGGGCGCCGCGCACTTCCAGAACCGCGCGGGTGATGCAAAGCCCGTGACCTTGAAGGAAATCGAGCCGGAGCTCCGCAGCTTCTTCAGGCCGGAATTCCTGAACAGGCTGGACGAAGTGCTGGTATTCCAGAGCTTGACAAAGCCGCAGATTCGTGACATCGTAAGGCTCAAATTCAAGGGACTCGCCGAACGTGCCGCCCGTCAGGATTTGCAGCTCACGCTGACCGACAAGGCGCTCGATGCCATCGCCGATGGCGCTTACCAGCCGGAATTCGGCGCGCGGCCGATCCAGCGTTACCTGGAACGGAACGTGGAACGCCCGCTGAGCCACGCCATCCTCGCTGGCGACGTGAGTGCCGCAAAGCCCGTAGTCATCGACTACGACGGAGCCGCGTTTACGGTGAAATAACCGCTACAACGCCGTCATCACATAAAGAGCAATGGTCTTCTGATCATTGTTCTTTTCTTGCATGACGCCGATGTCAAAGTCCAGGCGGACGCGGGCTGCACCCAGGGCCACTTCCAGCTTCGGGATGATATCGATCATGAAGTCGTCGGAAATATGCCCCACACTTTCGGAGGTGTTGATTTCGATCATCACCCGGACCGTGTGGCCGAAATTCAGGGTGGGGGTCATGCCGAATGCGAATTTCACATAGCCGTCTTCGCCGGTCACGCCGTCCAGGAAACCGGCCCGCATCTCGTAAAAGTTGGAGAAGTTCTTCGCGATAAAGTGTTCCGTTCCGTAGGTGAGAATCACTGCGCTGCCGTTGTTTCTGTTCAGCCCGAAGTAGCCGTCCAGCTCGATGAACCTTCCTGGTTGCAGGTGGTATTTACCGCCGATGTCCAGCGATAGTTGGGTGTTGTCCATCTGGTTGTAGGTGTCGATGTCAATCTTCGCGCCGATTTCAAAGTCCTTGGAGATGGTCCCCATGATGTTGGCGGGGAACAGCACGTGGGAATCAAAGTCGGAACGGAGACCAACGCCTGCGCCGAACTTGGGTGCCCTATGGCTTTCGGGGCCGAAGGTGTAGTGCATGTCCCAGATGGGGTCCAGCGCAAAAGCGCTTGTGGCGAACAGGGCCAATATGAATGTGGCGAGTACGGCGAGGCGTTTCATGAAGCCAAATTTAAAATAATCCGGTGGAATTACTAGATTTGCTCTTGCGAAAAGGAGGTGATTATGATTGAACCCCGTCCAGAATTGTCCAAGCTTTCGGATTATGTTCCCGGAAAATCCATCGAGGAAATCCGCGAACGTTACGGCCTTACCAAGGTGGTAAAGCTGGCCTCCAATGAAAACCCGCTGGGAGCTTCTCCCAAGGCGGTGGAAGCCTTCCACAAGATTGCGGACAGTCTGCACCTTTACCCCCGCGGAGACGCACCTTCCATGATTCGCTCTCTGGCCGAAAAGTTCGGCGTCAAGCGTGAACAGATTGTGGTGGGCAACGGCTCCGACGAAATCATCGACATGGTAGGGAAGGCGTTCATCCGTCAGGGCGACAACTGTGTGGCCATTACGCCTACCTTTTCCGTTTACAAGTTTACCACCCTTTCCAATGGGGCGGATTTCGTTGGCGTAGGCGAAGGGGAGTCCAAGACCGGCCTCGATGACCTTGCCAAGGCCATAAATGCCAAGACCCGCGTGGCCTTTATCTGCAATCCCAATAATCCCACGGGCCTTTACTACAGCGAAACCGAAATTCGCGACTTCTTGAAAAAAGTCCCGCAGAATGTGCTGGTGTTTCTGGACGAGGCCTACTCTGAATTCGCCACTGCTCCCGACTACCCCAAGCTGGTAGGCGCCCTGGACGAATTCCCGAACCTCTTTATCAACCGCACCTTCAGCAAGATTTACGGTCTTGCAGGGCTTCGCGTAGGCTATGCCATGGCCAGCGCCGAGGTGGTGCGTCACCTGTGGAAGGTGAAACCGCCTTTCGACGTGAACCAGGCGGCACAAGTGGCGGCCATCGCCGCCCTTGGGGATACCGACCACGTAGAGGCCACCCGCAAAATGAACGGCGAGGGAATCCAGTTCCTCACTCGTGAATTTACGGCTCTCGGCTTCAAGGTGCTTCCCACCCAGGCGAATTTCGTCTGCGTCCACATCGGTGCCAAGGCGAAGGACCTCGTGGCATTTTTGGAACAGAACGGCATGATTGTCCGCGGGCTTACCAGTTTCGGCATGCCTGAACACGTGCGCATTACGGTGGGCCGGCCCGAAGAAAACGAACTTCTGATGGCCCTCGTCAAAAAGTGGAAAGGGGAGGTGTAGATGGCGGCAACGGCAACAAACCAGGATCTTTTGAAAATCGCCCTCAAGGCCTCCGAGATGGCCGAAGAGAACATTTTGAAGTATTTCCAGCGGGACTTGAGCATCGAATGGAAGGCGGACAGGACGCCCGTGACTCTCGCCGACAAGAGCACCGAAGAACTGCTCCGTGAATTCTGGCTCAAGGAAACGCCCGACTTTGGCGTGCTGGGCGAAGAATTCGGCGACGGCCTTTCCGACAAGGAATACCGCTGGATCGTGGACCCCATCGACGGCACCAAGTCATTCATCCGGGGCGTTCCCCTGTTCGGCACGCTGATTGCGCTCTACCGCAAGAATGTGCCCGTGGCAAGCGTCATCCGCATACCGGCCCTGCACAGCGCCGTGTGGGCGGTTCAAGACGGCGGTGCGTTTCTGGACGGGCACCCGGTCCGCTGCTCCAGAGTTCATTCCCTGGCCGACGCCCTGGTGCTCTCGGGAACGGTGAACACTATGGAAACGGTAGGCTTTGGCGAAGGCTTCGCGAAACTTCGCCGGAGCGCGAACCTCTACCGCGGCTGGGGCGATTGCTACGGCTATTACATGGTGGCATCGGGCCGCGCCGAAGTGATGGTGGACCCCGTTGTCTCCCTGTGGGACATTGCCGCCTACCCGCTTCTGTTCAAGGAAGCGGGCGGAAAGTTCACCACCATCGAAGGGGAGTCGGACCTCTTCGACGATGCGGGTCACCCCATCGCCTCTGTCCACGAAGGCTACAGCTCCATCGCCTCCAACGGCATTCTCCACAACCCCGCCCGAATCCTGTTGAACGGCCGGTAGCTTTTTATTGAAAGGGGACGCCTCCCCCTGATTGCAGCCTTGGCGATTCGGCAGATGCCGGCAGTGTCATTGCGAACCCCGAATAGGGGTGAAGCAATCACAATCCAACGATCTCGCCAAGTCTTCCATCACCCCCTCTCCTAGGGGCTCTGCCCCTAAGACCCCGCACCCTCATGTCATGCCCGCACTCTTTCATTGTCATCCCCGCGCAGGCGGGGATCCCCTATTCTCTTGTCGGGCATCTTTTTTAACAAATCTCTCCCTCAATGTGTGCCTTCCCTCGCTCGCAGATTCACTTCGTTCGACTGTTCGCTCGGGAAGCCCACATCTCGGTCAAAAAACAAGCGGTGGGCTCGGGAAATAAATGTTTTTTTGTAGGTGAAATTCGCTTTAGCAGGTATGTAAATTACCGCAGGAGGAAACTCTTGTGACTGTTAGTCCCTGCGAGTTTCCGCCGAGGCGTTTTTCTGTGGCGTTCTTTAAATCCGCAATTTCTGCGCCCTGCCCTTCGATTAGTTGTCGCTGTTCGTGCAGACGGTCCACAATCTGCAAATCGGTCGCAATTTTGCGTTGGTTTATGGCGTAACCCTTGAGCATGTAGTCTTTCAGGACTTGGTTCGCCCAGCGGCGAAACTTGACTCCGCTTGCGGACTTTACGCGATATCCGACCGAAATGATGACATCAAGGCTATAAAAAGCAACCGGTTGCTTTACGCCATCAACACGCAAAAAATGCGTGTTGTTGTCTTTCTCGACTTCCTCCGAAAACACGTTGTTGATATGCTTTCGTAACGTTTTCTCGTCTCGATTAAAAAGACGCGCCATTTGGTTAGCCGAGAGCCACACGGTCTCGTTTTCTACACGCACCTCCAGCCGGACTTCGCCTTCTGGCTGGTAAAGCACGATTTCGCCCCTGTTTTCGTTCCCGACCTGGTCGGGAATCTCAATTTTATCCTTTTTGCTCATTTTACCTCCATAAAAAAAGTCGTATTTCCATAGCCCGCAGGCGATTATGGCTGCTATGGGATATAGAAATACGACTTTCGTGGGGTAATATACAAAACAGAACCAGGAAAAGGCAATTTTTTTTACAAATCCTTCCCTCGATGTGTGCCTTCCCTCGCTCGCAGATTCACTTCGTTCGACTGTTCGCTTGGGAAGCCCACATCTCGGTCAAAAAAACAAGCGATGGGTTCGGGAAATAAATGCTTTTTTTAGGTGAAATTCGCTTTAGCAGGTATGTAAATTACCGCAGGAGGAAACTCTTGTGACTGTTAGTCCCTGCGAGTTTCCTCCGAGAGTCCTGGTCACTTGCGTATTATCGGTAATTTCCAGGAATTATAACATTTTTTTTTCTGGTTTTATCCCTGCTCATAAAGAGCCCATATAAGACCTAAGATTAACGGCTATTGTTTTCATGGCCTTGGATAAGTCTTTCGACTTGTCTTCGATGCCTTTTAGCAGAATTTTGCACTTTTTGTCATCGATTTTGGCGTTGATCATTGCTTTTCTCCAGAAAAAGAGGTATATTAAAGGGTAGGATGCATGAGTAAGCGAAATTATCCTCGACGCTTGGGATGATCGTTGTTGAAACGAGGATCCGTATGATGGGACCAGAGGACCATACATGCTTCCTTTTTTTTATCTTATTGGCGTATGTCGCAAATAATCGTCCTCGTCAACAATAAGCCCAGTCTTATAAGTCATCGTCCTCGTGATTGTTTTATCCCCGCTCATAAAGAGCCCATATAAGACATACTTTTTGAATATACCTTATTTTATGCGGGTTCGCAAGCGTTTTGACGCTGAAAAAATCAGAAAAAAAAGGATGGATTTCTGGGATTTTGTTGATTTCCATTAAGGAAAAAGTCAACGGCATAACGATTCCTTCCGAAGAAGAATAGTTGAAAAATGTAAACTGACGATACGGGGAAAATAACAAAGCGGGGTTTTTATCCCGCTTGTTTTATGCCACCTGTTTCTTTCGAGATGGTTTTGCGATAAATTTTGGTTCCATCTTTTCGGCTTTGGCCTGAGTAAGGAACATGTTGATTAGGGTCTGGTAGGGAATCCCGGTTTTTTCGGCGAGTTCCTTAAAATAGGCGAGGACCGATTCGCTGATGTTGATGCAAATCGTTTTCTTCAATTTCTTGGCATACGGATTCTTTACCGCATTGCTGAAGTCATAGTTGCTTTTCATACGGATCTACTGGTGATCATCCCATTCGAAAATCATATATATAATATATATACACATTGTTGTTTTGTCAATAGGCTGTTTTTTATGCTATCAGGTGATAGACTCGATACCCTTGCTTAATTGAGAGGAGACTTTCTGTATCCATTATCCGCCGGTATTTCACTCCTCTTCCAGCATCGTCTCCACCAGCATAGTGTCGGGGGTGAACTGCACGGTGATGGTCCCGCGCTTTGCTGTGTTCAGGTAAGGAATGCCCAGGGAGTCCAGCCGGTCTGTGACCTGCTTGTGGGGGTGACGGAACCGGTTTTTCCGACCGCTAGAGACCAGGGCAAGCCTTGGGCCTACCGCCGTCAGAAAGTTCCTGCTGCTGGAGGTCTTGCTCCCGTGATGGCCCAGTTTCAGCACGTCGCTTTTAAGGAACATTCCCGACTTCAGGATTTTCCTTTCTCCTGCCACCGTCAGGTCGCCGGTCAAGATGACGGAATGCCCGAGGCCCTTCACCCGGAGGGTAATGCTTTCTTCGTTGGTCTCGGCGCACTTGCCGCTAGAAATAGGGTGCAGGGCCCGAATCTCGAAAAAGTTCTCGGACCAGGTGAACCCCCGGCCGATATCCCGCAGGGGGATTCCCCGCTCCAGCGCCACGGCCATCGTTTTAATCCAGGCGGGTTTCGGCTCCAGCCTTGCGCATTCGCTGACCCAGAGTTCCTTGACGGGAAAACTTTTTACAATCCCGAGGACCCCGCCGAAATGGTCGGCGTCGGCGTGTGTCACCACGAGGGCGTCCAGCTTTAGGATACCGGAATGTCGCAAATAGGGAACTATGATATCCTTGCCCGAGTCCCTGCGGTCATTGGGCCCGCTATCAACTAGGATGTTTTTCCCTGAAGGTGTGGTAATCAGTATGGCGTCCCCCTGCCCGATGTCAATGGCGGTAAGGCTCCAGGTGGGCCAGACCACATCACGGTAGTTGCATGCAAAATAAAAACCCGAAAAGAAAAGGAGTCCCAGGGAGAAAAGGATGGCACCAAGCCTGTTTTTGCGGATGCTGGTAAGCAGGGCAAACGCAAAACCCATCAGCAACAGCACAAAGGGCGGGTAGGGCCCTACGGTCACCGATGCCGCCGAGGAATCGGAAAGCAGGTGGGTCAAGAGGCTTGCGGTCCGGAGCAGGACCGATGCCGCACTGCAAAAGATGCTCGTCACAAAGTCGATGGGCGAAAGCAGGGCAACGAGCCCCGCCTCCATTCCCCAAGAAATCAGGGGGACGATGACGATGTTCCCTAGCCAGGCCAGGGGAGCGAGGGTCTTGAAATGATAAATCAGGAGGGGTGCCGTCGCCAAGGTGGCACACAGCGTCACGTAGGTGGGTTCAATGATAAAACTTTGGAACTTGGCCCAGAGCTTGTTCTTCGAGAGGCTTTCGGGTAGCGCCTTCAGGGGATTGTGGCTGGACCCGAGAATGATTCCGGCGGTAGCTGCCGCCGACAGCTGGAATCCGGGATTCCAGAGCACCTGGGGGTTTGGAAGCAAGATGAGAATCAAGGCCACCCCCAGGCTGTTCAGCGCACCCGCCGGCCGTTGCAGGAGCATGCCCACCTGGGGCACGGCAAACATGATGACGGCCCGGGTCACCGCAGGGGAGCCGCCGGTGACGGGCACGTATATGGCAAGGAGCAAGACGCCCACCACCCGCACAATCCTGTGGGGGAGTCCCGTCGCCTTCAGGAACGTCATCAGGAGCCCCGCCAGCAGCACCACATGGAAACCGCTAATCGCTAGAACGTGTACCAGTCCCGACCGCTGGAAATCGCTCCGCAGGGCCTCGGGAATGCCGCTCCGGTCTCCGGCCAAAAGCCCCATTAAAAGTCCCGTTTCTGCCGGGTCCAAGAACCGCGACAGCTTTTGGCGGATCCAGTTCCTGAAATGGTGAAAACTCCGCTCGAAGGTCCAGCCGCCCTGCCAGCTTTTCCAGTGCCGCATTTTTCCGTAGGCAGCAAGATTCTGGCTGTCCAGCCACTTTCGGGTATCGAAGGCACCCGGGACGGTCGGCGGTTCCACCGGGTACCAGGACGCCTCGTAACAGAGGGAGTCTCCCGGTTCGGGCAAAAGGGGGAGGGCGCGCTTTTCGGTAAGGCGGACGCGGTAGGTTCCGGCGACTTCTTTGACCGAACGATTCGGCACTGTTGCGACCTGCGTGTCGGCTTCTGCGCCCCCTGCGTCAGCTGTTGTGACCTGTGCGGAGTGAACCATCATCACAAACGCAACGCCGTTGCTCCGGGGCAGCACCGCCTCTACCGTGCCGCAACCCTCCTTCGGCGGCACAGTTATGACCTGCGAATTAGCCGCTGTTACGACCTGCGAACCTGGCACTGTTACGACCTGATTTGCGGTCGTCTCCCCACTCGAAAATACCCGTGCCGAAATCAGAATGCTCCCGATTCCTGCGAGCAGCGCCGCCAGCACCACCCGCTGGGTGAATTTTCCAGAAACATGGGCTAGGCTCCACAACAAGGCCAGGAGAACTGCTCCGTAAAGGGGCTTTTCAATGGCGGTTATGACCGCCATTATCGTGAAGGCTGCTACCAGGGCAGGCTTCCCCGCCAGGGGAAAAGTCAATTCCCGAAAAGAAGAAAAAAGCTTCATTCTGCACAATCCTTTGTGGCTTGTTTTTGTACCTTTAGGGCATGGTCAGGTCAAATTTTTTTGCCCCTCTATGTATAAGACGCTTTTTTGGTGCAAAAAAAGCCTACCCCCTGTTCATTTTTTTCACTTTTGGGGTTTTGACCGCCTTTTTTTCGGCCTGTAGCGAAGATTCCGACCCGGAAAGAGTTGTTTACCCGTTGGAAAATGAACTTTATGCCATGTTCCCCAACGATCCCGCCCTGGGGGATTCCGTCGAGGCGCATCTTTCCACGGGAGTCATGATGATTGTGCACCCGGGCGGGCTCTACACCCTTTCTTTCGGGGTGGATTCGGCCTTTGAAGCGCCCAAGATGCAGCTGTTCCGTTTTTACGAGCACCGCGATGGCGACGGGTATGGAATGTCCAAGATGGAAACCCTGAAACCCGAAGTTTCCGGTGGACGTTATGTCTTTAACTTTGTCTGCGAAGAAAACGAAAAATCCATCTGGGGCCTCACCCTGGTGCAGGATGACGATTATTACAGGGGTAAAACTCCCGACGTCAAGTTCGAAGGCTCGGGCAAGTATTCCAATCACCTTTCCCTGAACCTGATTCCTGTGGGGCTTATCGACCCTATTGATGGAGTAGACGGAATGGACAGCCTTGCAAAAATGTTGCTGCAGGCATTTCGCAAAGCTTATACCTCCTTTGTCATCGATACGATTTATGTCAATTACGCCTCGAAGCACCCGATTCTCGGGAGTAAATACCCGTCAGACGTGCATTGGCATGCGGGAGCGACCTCCGAAGACATGACCCTTGCGGAACTGGGCGGCTGGCCCGTGAAGGGAGTGAACGAAGCTTTGGACATTGTCCTGGTCCACCGCATCAACGAGCTCAATGTCTTGGGATATGCGGCCCTTTTTGCCTCTAACCTTAGGGGAGGCGAGGGCAGCACGGTCATTGTGGGGAGTCATGCCCTCATGTCAACGGGGGAACGCGCCCTCACCGCCGAAGAAATCGTGAAGGTGGCCGTGCACGAGACCGGGCATTTCTTTGGGCTTCGGCATACCACTTCCACCTGGGCAGATATAGAAGGCTATCAGGACTTGTCCATTCTAGAAGACGGCTTCGAGGACACCCCCTCTTGCCCGGAACTTCTGAAAAGCGGCCTGTATAAAAAGGGCGGAACCTCCGGAGTGCGGGACTACTCCCTGCCGGGTCGCGCTTACAAGATGATAGACCGGACCGCCTACGGCATAGCCTTCAACGAAGACGATTGTCCCGACGCTTCTTTTGTCATGTTCCCGGTGAGTACGGAACAGTCCATGAGGGAGTTTTCTAAACAGCAATTGAAGGCCCTGAAACAGAACCTTCAGTTGATACCCCATTAGTTTATCTGTTGCGGGCCATTTCCATGGCCGCTGCCCGATAGTCTTCTTCGGAGATTCGGTCGGGCCCCCAGACCACCACCTTGTTCCTGCCGGATTCCTTGCCCTCGTACAGGGCCTTGTCCGCCATCTGGATACTGCGGTCGGCGCCAAGGCGTCCGTCGTACTTGGAAACGCCCAGGGTGATGGTGACGTTGATGAGAAAATCGGCGTGCTTGATGGACTGTTCTTCTACCTGCTTGCGGAACCGCTCAGCCACAACGGCAGCTCCGTCCAAGTCGGTCTCGGGGAGTAGCACCAAAAATTCTTCGCCGCCATAGCGGCCCACGATGTCGTAGTTCCGCAACATCCCGCGGATGGTCTGCGCCACCGATTTCAACACCTCGTCACCACAGGCATGTCCGTAGGTGTCGTTGATTCTCTTGAAATGGTCGATGTCAATGAACACAAAGCAGAAAGGCTTGTGGGACCTGGAAATGCGGCTGACCTCGTTTTCGATGCACTCGTGAATGTTCCGGCGGTTGGGTAGCCCGGTCAGCTCGTCGGTCCTGGACATGATGCGGAGTTTCTTGTTGGCCTCTTCCAGTTCCTGGGTTCTTTCGGCGACTTCTTGTTCCAGGAGTTCTCTGTGGGACTGCAATTCCTTGAACTGCCGTCTGATAGTCTCGTGCATCAGGTTGAACGCCTTGGAAAGCTGGCCCACTTCGTCGTTACGCCGGCCGAACCTGATTTCGGGGGCGTCTATGTTGTCATCGGTAATCTTTTTCATGTGGACGATCAGCTTGTTCAAAGGCTTTCCCAAGATGAGGAACATCCAGAAGGAAATAAGGCAGGTGACAACGATGGTTCCTACAAGGAAAAGCATACTGGACTGCTTGATGGCCGACGCCATGTCTTCGATCTCATTGCGGGGTTGCAGGGAAAGCAGGCCGAACTGGAAAGCGTGGCTGTATTCGTAATTGACAAGGTATTCGTTGCCGTTCTTGAGCTTGACGAATGTGGGTCCCGGAGTTTCAAATCTCTGGGGCTGGAAATTTTCGAAACCGAGTTCCGTAATGTTCATCCGCTTGCGGCCGGTTTCCTTGAAACTGGGCAGGTACAGAATCTCGCCTTTTTCGGAGATGGCTATAACAAACCCGTTCTTGCCCACCTTGCAGTCGGCAAAGTATTTTTCAAGACGCTCGAAAGAGAAATTTGCAAGCAGGATACCCTTCTCTTTATCATCCCCGATAACTTCAGACGCAAAAATGCGGGTGGGCATGGAGTGGTCGTCTTCGATGCTCCAGGGGCTAAAGTAGGAATTGTGCTTGGGGATTCTGGAAATGTCAAAATGGAGCTGGACTTTTTCGTCGGCGAAATCGTTTTGCCTTTCGCAAATCAGGTTGTTTTCGTCGTCGTAGAGGTTGATGGTCTCGTCGTCGTTGAACATGGAGGCGATGTTGTCGCTGTTGATGTAGGCTCCCGCGATGGAGGAGTCCAAACTCTGGATTTCGGTGGTGTGGGTGAGGAAGATGATACGGTTGGCAAAAAGACGGATGTCGGTGTTTGCTGCAATGACCATTTGCCGCAGTTGGGTACGGTTGTTGTCGCTGCTCCAGCCGATCAGGGACTTTACCTGCCCCCGAACAAAGAAGAAAATACTGATAGAGGCAATCAATACCGTAGCAAAAATCAGGAGCAGCAAACTCTTGAAAATGGTGCTTTGGGAAAACTTGACGGCTCTAGCTTCTTTCATGGTTGAACCACGAATTTAACAAAATGAAGGGCCTGATGCTTGAGAAATGTCCCTTTTTTACGCCCTAATACGTTTAACGCATAAAGTGCGTTAAATAAAAATGTGAGCCTTATCAAGTCCTAACGTTCTTTTTTGGGAATATAGCCAAAAGGGGCCCCGTTTAGTTATATTTTTCTTGTCGTAATTACGATAAACTCAATCCTTAAGGAGTAAAAAAAATGAAAAAAGGTATCGCTACCCTTCTCGCTGCCGGCATGATCGTTCTTTCTGGCTGCTACGGCTCTAACGCCTGCTTCAACAAGCTCCATGACTGGAACGGCACCCTGGGTGACAAGTGGATCAACTCTATCGTCCACTTCCTCATGATGTGGATTCCGG
>JAFVTX010000067.1 GCA_017503015.1 Fibrobacter sp.
ACAGAAGCGACCGCAAAGCCTAAAAGCAAAAATAAAAAATTGGCCTGACTTTGCTCTCGCAACCACGCCTCGTTAATACGAGGCGTTTGTTGCTCACAGAAGCGACCGCAAAGCCTAAAAGCAAGAATAAAAATGGTCTGACTTCGCTCTTTAGAGTCTCTTGAGAACTGCGGCGGCGTGGTGGATAAAGCCCTCTTCGGTGGCGACGGCGGCAATGGCCTTCGCGTTCTTCTTGATGGCTTTTTCGCTGTAGCGGATGATGCTCATGCGCTTTAAGAAGTCGTACACGCCCAGCGGGCTGAAGAAACGGCCCGTGCCGTTGGTAGGCAGCACGTGGTTCGGGCCCGCGAAGTAGTCGCCCACCGGCTCAGAGGACCAGGGGCCGATAAACACCGCACCCGCGTTTTCGATCTGCGCCGCCATGGATTCGGCTTCGCTGGTCATCACTTCCAAATGTTCCGGAGCGATGCGGTTTGCGATTTCCACGCCGTCGAACCAGTCCTTCACCACGAGGATGCGCCCGAAGTTGCCGAGCACCTTCTCGAGGAGTTCCTTCTTCGGGGAATTTTCCACCTGGATATCCACGCAGGCGCTAATCATCTGGGCGGTTTCCATGTTGTCGGTAATGCAGATGGCCGCCTCGAAGCCGGAACCGTGTTCCGCCTGGCTCAAGAGGTCGGCAGCCACAAAGTCCGGATCGCAGGTATTGTCCGCCATCACCAGCACTTCGCTGGGGCCTGCCACCATGTCGATGTCCACGACGCCGAAGACTTCCTTCTTGGCGATTGCCGCAAACACGTTGCCCGGGCCCACAATCTTGTCGACGCGTTCAACCACAGTCTTGCCCTTGGCATCCTTGGCACCATAAGCCAAGAGACCGATAGCCTGGGCGCCACCAATGTGGTAAACTTCGGTAATACCCAGTTCCTGCAGCACGAATGCCACAGCGCGGTTGATTTCGCCCTTGATAGGGGTCACCACCACAATGTCTTCCACGCCGGCAACGAGAGCCGGGACTGCGTTCATGATGACGGTGCTGGGGTAGATGCCCGCACCGCCCGGCACGTAGAGGCCCACGCGCTTCATGGGGCGGATACGCTGGCCGAGAACCACGCCGTCCTTCCCTTCCATGAGCCAGGATTCTTCCATCTGGTTCTTGTGGAAGTCGCGCACGTTCTTGATGGCCTGCTTCAGGGCCTTCTGGAGTTCCTTCGGGCACTTGGCGGCAGACTTCGCGATGGCCGAAACCGGCACGCGGATGTTCTTGCCCTTGAGGCCATCGAACTTCTGGGCGTATTCCGTCGCCTTCGCGACGCCACCTTGTCTGATGTCGGCAAGGATCTGCATCACCTTGTCGTGAATTTCCTTGCTCGGGGCGACTTCGCGCCCGCAGATGCGTTCAATTTCAGCAGATTTCGGAGTAACCTTGATTATTTTCATAAACTACCTCCTCTTCTTCGCAGAACGGGTGATGTCGGCGAGGTTCCTCACCTTGCGGGCGCTCAACTTCTTGGCCTTCGCCGGAGCGGGCTCTTCTTCCTTCACGGCAGCCTTCGCAGCAACTGGCTTCACGTCGATATGCTTGTAAGGCTTTTCAATGACCTTCTCGTCCAACAAAATCTTGTAAGTAAGTCCATCTACGAACGCCATCCAGGACGCTTCGATGATGTTGCTGGAAACACCCACCACGTTCCAGTAGCCCTTCTCGTCACCGAAGGTAGTCCACACGCGGACCGTGGCGTCAGAAGCGACATTGCTACCCAGCACACGGACCTTGAAGTCGTCCAGGCGGACTTTCGCCATATTCGGGAAGAACGGGAGCAGAGCCTTGCGAAGCGCTGCATCCAGGGCGTTCACCGGGCCGTCGCCCTCGCTCACCTGATGGCTAATCTTGTCGCCAATCTGGAGCTTGACCGTCGCCTGTGAAACAGACACGCCCTGAGTGGTCTTGTCTTCGATAACACGGTAGCCCAGCACCTTGAAAGGCTCCTGCACCATACCCAGATGGCGGTAAACCAACAGTTTAAAACTGGCTTCGGCAGAGTCGAAATGCCAGCCTGCGTTTTCACGTTCCTTGATGAGCGTGAGCAGCTTGCCCACTACAGGGTCTTTCTTGTCGATGCCCGGTTTGATAGCCTTGAGCTTTTCCACAACCAGGGAACCGCCCGCTTGGTCGCTGGTCACAAACACACGGTCGTTGCCCACGGCATGGGGGTCAATGTGCTCGAAGCTGCGGGAAACCTTCATCACGCCGTCAATGTGAGCGCCACCCTTGTGTGCAAAGGCCGCATCGCCTACGTACGGGGCATGAGGATCGCTGGGCAAGTTCACAATCTGGTCAATGCTGCTACTCAACTGACGGAGCCTTGCAATCTTCTTGGCCGCAAAGAACTTTGCATCCATCTTGAAATGCAGGTCTGCAGCAATGGTGGTGAGGTTCGCGTTTCCGCAGCGTTCACCAAAGCCGTTCACTACGCCCTGTACCATCACGGCACCGTTCTTGACGGCATAAAGGCTGTTGCACACCGCAAGTCCAGAATCATCGTGAACGTGGATCCCGAGAGGTGTGGAAATATGCTTTTTCACTTCCTTGATAATGCTTTTCAGTTCCCAAGGCATGGTTCCGCCATTGGTATCGCAAAGCACGATACAGTCCGCATGGCCCTTTTCTGCCGCACGGAGGGTCTCGATGGCATATTCCGGATTCGCCTTATAGCCGTCAAAGAAATGTTCCGCATCGTAGATGACCTCTTCGGAATGTTCCTTGAGGTAGGCCACCGAAGACTCGATCATGTCCAGGTTTTCTTCCAGGGTAGTGCGGATAACGTCGGTCACATGCAAATCCCAGCTCTTGCCGAAAATGGTCTTTACGGGAGCGCCGGACTTTACCAGGGCCTGCAGCAGCGGGTCCTTTTCGGGCAACACCTTGGGGCGACGGGTCGAGCCGAAAGCGGCAATCTTCGCATGCTTCAGTTTAACTTCTTTAATCTTCTGGAAGAATTCCTCGTCGGTGGGATTGCTGGGGTTCGGCCAGCCACCTTCGATGTAGTCAAAACCGAAACTGTCCAGGAGCCTTGCTATCTGCAGCTTGTCCGCCAGGGACAAACTGATTTTCCTATCCTGGTTACCGTCGCGGAGGGTCGTGTCGTACAAAAAAACTTTCATACGACCAAAGATAAAAAAATAGGCCGATGGTCGGCAGGGCGAAGCCCGACAGTTGTCAGTTTTCAGTTACGAGCATTGTAAAATTCAAGAGTTTATTCCCCAAAACCCATAACTCACTACTCATAACTCACTACTCACAACTCACCACTCACAACTCACTACTCGTATATTTCCATGTAGGCCGTTTCTTCGTTCATTCCGGCCCGGACCATCTTGAGGCGTTCCGCCTTGGCATAGAAGTACCAAATCATCCACTCCCCCGCCATGTCCGTACGCTTGGTCTTGATAACCACGGGCTTTTCGCCTTTGTAGAAATCCCGCTTGCGGGGAATCATGTGTTCGAAGGGGCGGTACACGTGGACATCTTCGCCAGCCTTGCGTTCTATAAAGCCTTTGCCGTCCTTGCTCCAGGTGATATAGACGGTGCCGTTGTCGTCCTTGACCTTTTCGCAAGAATCAAAGCCGCTACCGCACCAAAGGTACTTCTTGAACTTGAAGGTCTGTTCCGGCATGGCAAACACCTCTACCCGACGGGTGTTTCCTTTGTACGTATTGTACTCCCCTGCCAGCGTAAAACTCCCAGAATTGTAGTCCACACACCCCCGCTGAGCCACTTTCACCTTGCGGTTCAAAATGCTAATGTCCAGAACGCAGCCTTCCTCCTTGTAAGAGAGCCGCCCGCCGTTGGTGGACTCCTCCATAGGGATGTCGCTGGCCTCTATTTCGGCGCGGTCTCCCAAAGGACCGTTCTGGATGGTCACGGTAAACTTGCCAGGATTATTGGGAGATTTTTTCAGGAACAGGCTACCGGTAGCGGAGGCATACTCTCCACTTAAATCCATGGATTCCTGCTGGAAGCGGGCCAGTTCCGAACGCCTGGCATAGACTTGTCCAATCTTGCAGTCAATGGGAACGAACTTGGGAGGTTCCTTGGGGTCCTCCATCACGTATTTCACCACTTTTTTCTTTTTGACCTTGGTCTTGGGTTTTCCTTTCTTATCCTTGACCACCTTTCCCTTTTTGTCCTTCACCTGCACCGTTTCCTTGACCCAGGAAACCTTCTTGACCTTCACCTGAGGAATCGGTAACTCCTTGATCCAGTCCGAACGATTCAGTTCGCCCACAGGAGCATCTTCGTTGATTTTTCCCTTGACCATCTTGTAGACGGGCAAAGTTTCTTGAGAACAAACAGCTACCGCAAGGGACAAGAGCAGAAACACTATAATTTTCTTCAAAATAAACCTCGTTTGACTATAACATAACATTTTTTTAAGAAAATCAGTTTTTACAAGCCCCAAAGCCCTATTTTTTTTCTAAAATTCACGCATATTGAATATTGAAAGGAGATTCTTTTTCATGAAAAAAATGATTCTATTGTCCTGCGTGCTGGCGGCATCCGTTTTTGCCGCTCCCGAAGCAGCACCTGCCGCACAGCAGCCTGCAGCCCCGGCTGAACAAGCCGCACCCGCCGCCGAAGCGGCCGCACCGGCAACCGAGCAGGCAGCACCTGCCGCAGAGCAGGCTGCACCGGCAGCAGAAGCCACCGCCGAACAAGCCGCACCTGCAGAACAAGCTGCAGCACCCGAAGCCGCCGCACCGGCAGAACAAGCAGCACCTGCCGCTGAAGCCGCTCCTGCCGACAGCGCTGCCGCCGCAGCCCCGGCCGAAGAAGTGGCCGCAGCCCCGGTTGATAGTGCAGCTGCACCTGCCGACACAGCCAAGGCCGCCGCTGTCGCCGAAGACGACACAACTGGCTTTGTTGCCGCTGCCGCTCCTACAAAGGAAGCTAAGGCTCCGGCCAAGAAAAAACGCAAAAAGAAAAAGATGATCGACAACGCCATGTTCGAAACCCAGAAGCTCTCCTTCGACGTGATGGCTGATTTCGAATTGGAAGCCGGCAAGGTCTTCTGGAACACCGAAGACGACGAAAACGGCGACAACCTGGAAACCTGGAATGGCGAAGCCAATTTCGCTATCTTGGCCGAAGGCGATGACTTCAAGGGTAAGTTGGGAATTTCCCTGCACCCTGGCGACCTGGAAAAGTCTGTTGACGACTACGAGACCAAACGCCAAAAACGCGAAAAAATCCGCAACGACGACTATAACGAAGTCAGCGATTATTTCGAGCTTGATGAAGCCTGGGCCTACCAGGAAACGGAACACCTGAGCTTCAAGGTCGGTCGTTGGGACAACACCGACAAGAACGGTGACTACTTCGGTGGCTACATTGATGGTTACCTGGCTGGATTCATGTCCACCCAGCGTTCTGAAAACCAGTTGCAGTTCGGTTTCAGCCCCACTGAAAACATGGACTTCTTCGTTTCTCTCATCAGCACCGCCCCTCACCTGAACAAGGGTGACATCCGTGCCGCATTCAACTTCCATGGCCTGGAAGGCCTCAGCGACTTGAACGTGCAGCTGGCTTACCGAGCCAACGTGTTCGATGTGGTCTATGACTCCGATGCCGAAGTCAAGCACAACGCCTCCTTGAAGGCAAACCTGCCCATCATCCGCAAGCACATGAACATCTTCGCCGAAGCGGCCCTGATGAACATTGACCCCAACGAAGACATGGTTATCCCCGTAACTGGTGGCTTTGCCTTCTTCACCCCGGTGGTGGACCGCATCATCCTGGAAGCTGAATACATCGGCGACCGTCATGAACACCCGGAATACCAGAGCTTCAAGACCAAGAACGTGAAGGACGTGCTGGGAGCCCTCTACCTGGAAAAGGCTTTCACGGACCGCTTCAGTCTGTCCGCCGGCTTCCACAGCTACGGCAGCTCTCGTGACTTCATGCTCTCCGGCAACTTGGTTGGCCGTATAAACTAGGACAACCTTTTTCTACAATTAGAAAGTCCCGCGGAATTCCGCAGGACTTTTTTTCATTTAGGAACTATTGTATTTGAATCTCAAATTCCGAAATCCAAACTCCGAAATCCGAACTCCGAATTCTGAATTATTAAACGCCTTTTCGGTCCAGGTCCAGCAACAAGGACTGGAGGCTGTCTTCTACCGAGGCGCGGAAATCCGCAGAACCGAGACTGCAGCTGGCCACCACGTCGCTTCCCTTACAAATACGGATAACCGCAAAACCACCCTCTTCAGAAAAAGAAACGGAAAGCCCTTTCTTCAAAACCTTTTCTATCAGGTCGCGCATATAATCTCCTTTTGGCAGCCGCCTGGCGGCTCTTGGGGTTCAAACTTGTTTCCGGCGGATGCCGTAGCCATAAACTAGGCTTTTTTTTCTGAAAAAACAAGCATTTTTTGATTTTTGTTGAAATTCTTTTTATTTTGGTTCAAAAAACAGGTCCAAATGCCCCATAAACCGCTCTACGACAGCCATATCCACATTACAAGACTCCCCCATCCAAGGGAACTCGCCCAGGAACTGGACCGAATAGGCTACGCCTACACCGCCGTCGCCTGCGAACCCGGAGAATGGGAGTCCCTATGGAAACTGTGGCTGGATTTGGATCTGAAAAGCAAGGGGGGCAACCTAGCCTTCGGAATCCACCCTATGGCAATTGCCCAGGCGACAGAACCGCACAAGGCAGAGCTCCGCCGCATTCTGGAACAGGATAGCGGTTTCATGGTAGGCGAAGCGGGTCTAGACCGCAGGTTCCCGGAATACGGTGCTGGCGAGTTGCAGGAGCAGTGGTTTACTTTCCAGGCAGAGCTGGCTCTCGAATTGAAGCGGGATTTTCAAATCCATTGCGTCGGCGACTACGGACGCGCCATCGCCCTGTTGAAACAAGCGGGTTTCGGAAAGACTAAAGAAGGCCCGCGTCCCATTTTCCACCGGTTCGGCGGCGATACCGGCACTGCCCGTCAAATCCTGGAGATGGGAGGTCTTCTTTCGGTCCACGCCAGCACCCTCACCAAGAAGTCTTCGCGAAAGGCCATAGCGGAACTTCCGAAAGAGTTTCTGCTGTTCGAGACCGACGCAGACGAAAACTTTGTAGAAAAATCTTTCGGTGAAATCGAGATCAGCACCGGAGACATCGCCCAGAAGTTACTATCAGAGCTTCGGGATGTCCGCGAAGCTGCGGAAAATCTCTAGAATCTTACTGGCCAATACTTCGGCCGGAGCAGCTCCCAATTCAAAGACCGCCTGCAGGGGCGTTGCCCCGAGGTAACGCATGGGGCAAGTGCAGCGGCCCGAAATTTCGCCCAGTATGCGGGTATCTGGTGGAGGGAATTCCGTGAAGGTCGCCACCAGGATTCCCTTACGCTGTTGCAGTCCCTGAATGCGTAACCCGCCTGCGATAAGGCCGATTTCGGTTACCTTCATGAGCATCTGGGCGGGTACGGGCACCGGGCCAAAGCGGTCTTCCAGTTCCTGGGAAATACTTTCCACCTCGGCCCGAGAGGCAATGCGGGCAATCCGCTGGTACAGGGAGATTCTCGTAAGGCCATCCTGAATGTAGTCCTCGGGCAGGTAGGCGTCCACGCCGATTTCCACGCGGGGCTGAATGGGCTTGTCCGTAGGGCCGCCCCGCAACTCCTCCACCGCTTCCTTAACCAGCCGGATGTACGTCTCGAATCCCACCTCGGCGATAAAGCCGTGCTGCTCCTGACCCAGGAGGTTTCCTGCGCCGCGGATTTCCAAGTCCCGCATGGCCAGCTGGTAGCCGCTCCCCAGGTCGGTGTACTGCTCCAGCGCTTTTAGGCGGCGCATGGATTCCGGAGAAATTTCCGACTTGGCGGGAATCACCAAGAAAGCCTTGGCCAGCACATCGCTGCGGCCTACGCGGCCCCGCATCTGGTAAAGCTGGCTGATTCCGAAATGATGGGCGTTGTTGATGATAATCGTGTTGGCGTTGGGCACATCCAGGCCCGACTCGATAATGCTGGTGCTCACCAGCACGTCAAATTCCTTGGAAAGGAAGGCGTTCATGACGCGCTCCAAATCCCGATCTTCCATCTGGCCGTGGGCCACCGCCACGCGGGCCTCGGGCACCCAGGCTTCCACTTCTTCTGCAAGCTGGTTGATACTCTGCACACGGTCGTTCACCACGAACACCTGGCCTCCGCGGGCAAGTTCGTCCTTCACCGCTTCTGCAAGAATCACGTCGTCCCGCTTCATGAGCTTGGTCTCTACAGGCAAGCGGTTGATGGGCGGCGTATTGATGAGGGAGATGTCACGAACGCCGGTCATGCTCAAGTGCAAGGAACGGGGGATTGGCGTGGCGCTCATGCTGAGGGTATCCACCGACAGGCGGAACTCCCTGAGCTTTTCCTTCTGTTTTACACCAAACTTCTGTTCTTCGTCTACAATGAGCAGTCCCAAATCCTTGAAGTGGTTCTTCTCGCTGAGCAGGGAATGGGTCCCTACCACAATATCCACCTTGCCCTCGGCAAGCCCGTTGAATATTTCCCGCTTTTCCTTGGTGGTCTTGTAGCGGTTCACCAGGGCGATATTCACCGGAAAAGCGGCAAAGCGTTCCTTGAAGTTTTCGTAGTGCTGAGCCGCAAGTATGGTGGTAGGCACCAGGATAGCCACCTGCTTCTTGGCGCAGACGCACTTGAAGGCGGCCCGCATGGCCACCTCGGTCTTTCCGAAACCCACGTCTCCGCATATCAGGCGGTCCATGGGACGGCGGCTTTCCATGTCCCGCTTGATATCTTCGGTAGCCTTCACCTGGTCTGGCGTAGGCTCGTATTCGAAGGCGTCTTCGAACTCCTGCTGGAGCTTTCCGTCGGGCGGGAAACCGAAACCTTCCACCAGCTCGCGGCGGGCGTACAGTTCCACAAGTTCCCTGGCAATCTGCACCACCTTCTTCTGGACCCGCTTCTTGACGGTATCCCAGTTCTTGCCGCCCAACTTGTCCAGCTTGGGCGGTTCCTCTTCGGAAACATCCAGGCGGTCAATCTTCTGCAGGTCCGAGACAGGAAACTTGAGACGGTCTCCGCCGCTGTATTCCAGTAGGGCGCAGTCCACCATGCCGCCGTTGACTTCTACACGGACAAGCCCAAGGTAACGGCCCACACCGTGGTCTTCGTGAGCCACGTAATCCCCGCGGTTCAGGGACTCCACCATCAGGGCTGAGGCCACCGAACCCGCAATCTGGCGCTTGCGGGACTTGCCTGCGTGGCGGTTGAAAATGCGGGTCTCCGTAAGGAAGGCCACCTTTTCGTCGGTAAGCCAGAAGCCTTCCGTCAGGTTCCCTACAAAGTAATCTTCTACGGGGAGTCCTTCCAGCACGTGCCGGAGTCTTGCAAGAGCTCCCGGCGTAGGGGCCACCACGTAGACCAAGCCTCCGGAGGCACCGAACCCCTCTATCTGCTTCGCCACGGCGTCGGTTCCCGTGCTGGAGAAATCCTGAGGGGTTGCAGAAATCTTGTACCAGCTGTTGGACTGAGCCTCTACCCGCGTAAGGTCCAGGCTCGCCTTGCCCGGGAACTGTCTGGAAATCTCGCCGAATTTCCACCAGATTCTCTCCGGCGATTCCGTGTCGGGGCGAGCCGTTTTCAGTTCGCCAAACAAGTCTTCAAAATGCAGATACTGCCTAGCCGCCGTCTCCGCCAGGGAGGAAAGTTCTTCGAACACCAAAGAACAGCGGGGCAGGTAATCCAACAGGCTGGAATTCAATTCCTGGTAGCGGGAGCGTTGCCACCAGAGGCCGGAAATATCAGCGTCAATCTTGGAGGATTCCTGCAAGGGCAGGGTGAACTCTCCCATGGGGAACAGTTCAATACGGTCCATCCTTTCGATAGAACGCTGGGTAAAAATGTCAAAGGTGCGGATGGACTCGATTTCGTCTCCGTAGAATTCGATACGGACGGGGTGCGGGTACAAGAAGCAGTTCACGTCTACAATGCATCCGCGAATAGAAAACTCCCCCACGCTGCTCACCACGGGCTGTTCTACGAAGCCATGGTCCAAGAACCAGGGCCGGAGCGCAGCCGGTTCCACCACGTCGCCCACCTTCAACGAACGGATGTTCTTCTGGAGCGTCCCCGGAACGGGCAGGCGCATAAGCAGGGCATCCAGGGAGCAGACCGCCACCAAGGGCTTTTCTGGATTCCCGGAGTCCTTGAAAAAACGGAGCCGTTCTTCTAGCACCCCTTCAAAAGGGACCTTCTGTTCGTAAGGTTTTAGCCCGATGGACGGGAAGAACCGCACAAAGTCCTCGCCAACGAGGCTCTGCAAATTTTCCATCCAGACTTCGGCGGACTTGAAATCTTTGGCTACCACCAGGATGTTGCCCGGGTCCGTAAAGAAACGCCTTGCCACCATCATGGCGGCCATAGGGACCGTGGCTCCGTTTACATGAACGGCTTCATCCCCAGCCTCCGCAAAGAGGCTCAGGGTCCGGGGGACAGGGTTCTGCAGGTATTCTTGGATGGAGTCCATTGGGTCTGCAAAAGTAGAAATTTTTTCTCCAGAATTCTGCTCACATTTAGTCGACGAGTCTCAACCAGATCGGTTACTTTACAATTTTCATTGAACTTTGTATATTTGGTTTATCTTCTTTCCCTTGGAAGGGGGTGCCTTGGTTTGCCAAAATCCCTGCTACCCGCAGTGATTTTGCCCTTCGGGCCTTTCGCACACAGAGTGTGCTCAAGGGCCTAAATGCTCGCCAGCTCGCATTTAGTCGACGAGTCTCAACCAGATCACCCCCTATATTCATAGGGGGTGATCTGGTTTCGACAGGGTCGCTGAAGTGTTAGTTGCAAGCCGAGGTCTCAGACGAGGGCACTCGTAAAAAAGTCTGAAAAAAAATAAGTGCTGACGAAAACTACGCACTCGCTGCCTAATTAGCGGCAACGCCGGGCCTCATCCCGCTCCCATCGGGATGTACGTCCGGACGCAATATGGGATAGGAATCTTCCATGCCTGGGGG
>JAFVTX010000068.1 GCA_017503015.1 Fibrobacter sp.
CGATGTAGTAGGCGTGTTCCCACACGTCGAAGGTGAGGAGCGGTTTGAGACCCTTGGTGAGCGGGTTCTGGGCGTTGCCTTCTTGCGTGATGACGAGCTTGCCCGATGCATCGGCGGAGAGCCAGACCCAGCCGGAACCGAAGAGGCCCGCACCTTTCGCCTGGAATTCTTCCTGGAACTTTTCGAAGGAGCCGAAGTCCCGGGCGATGGCATCGGCAATCTTACCGGTCGGAACGTTGCCGGCCTTCGGGGCGGCAAACTGCAAGAAGTACATGGAGTGGTTCAGGAACTGGCCCGCGTTGTTGAAAACGCCGCCTTCGGAGGTTTTCACGATGTCTTCGAGGGACTTGCCTTCGAAGGCACTCCCCGGAAGCGCCGCGTTCAGGTTATTCAGGTAGGTCTGCAGGTGCTTGCCGTAGTGGAACTCGATGGTTTCGGCGCTGAGGGCCGGGGCCAAGTCCGCCGCCGCATACGGGAGGGCGGGCATTTCAAATTTTCCATTTTTCTGTTCGGTCATTGCGTCTCCTTTTCGCGGCTACGCCGCGGTGTGAGGTGTGAAATGTGAGATGTGTAGTGAGTAATTATAATTTCACATTACACACTCCACATTACACATCAATTAGATGCTTGTCTCTATATAATCTCGTCTAAACGTGCCGTTGCCGAGCAGGATGTCGATAGGCAACTTCTTGAATTCGTATTCGTAGGGCGGCTGCTTCCAGGCGAAATCCTTCGGGTACTCGTTGAAGATGTACTGCAAAAGCTTTACCGCCATATCAAAACTGCGGAACTTGTCGCGGTCGAGCACGTGTATCTGCGCGCCACCGCAAATCTGGCCTGCGCCCTTGTGGAACGTAGGCTGGAAGTAATTCTCGCGGAAATACACGCCGGGCAATTTCAATCCGTTCATGTACTTGCAAAGTTTGACCGCATCGATAAACGGGGCGCCGAAAATCTCAAAGGGGCGGGTGGTGCCGCGGCCTTCGCTCACGTTGGTGGCCTCGAACAGGCACATGCCGGGGTAAACGATTGCGGTATCGAGGGTAGGCATGTTGGGGCTGGGCAGAATCCACGGGAGTCCCGTCTGATCGTACCACATTTTCTTGTCGTAACCTTCCATGCCCAGCACGTAGAGTTCGCACTTGGGGAAGCGTTCTTCCTTGAACTGCACCGCCAATTCGCCAATCGTCTTTGCGTGGCGGGTGCGGATACTGTGCAGGCCCACAAAACTCGTGTAATTCAAGTCAAGCACCGGACCTTCTTCATCGATACAGTTGATGGGGTTCGGACGGTCCACCACGATCACGGGGATTCCGGCCTTCTCGCAGGCTTTCATACAAAGGAACAAGGTCCAGATGAACGTGTAGTAGCGGGCGCCAACATCCTGCAGGTCCACGAGCATCATGTCCACGTGGCTGAGCATCTCGGGGGTGGGTTCCCGGTGTTCGCCGTACAGGCTATAGACGGGAATGCCCAGTTCGGGGTCGGTGTAGCCCTCCCACTCGATCATATTGTCTTGGGTGTGGCCCTTGATGCCATGCTGCGGGCCAAAGAGTGCCGAAAGCTTGAACAGCTTGCCGTCGTATTCCTTCAGAAGGTCGAGAGTGTAATGCAGGTCCGGGAGTACCGAAGCCGGGTGGAGGACAGCGCCGAGGCGCTTGCCCTTGAGGTTTGCGGGGAAGGCTTTTTCGAAACGAGAGAGTGCGAGAGAGACCATATGATAGGGGTTAGGATTTAGGATCTAGGGGTTAGGAATGTGGTGTGTGAGGTGTGGGGAGTGAGATTAGTAATGAGTTGTGAGTTGTGAGTTCTTATAGTTGCGCCTTTGGCGCCAAATTATATACTGAGGACTGATAACTCCATGTTATGAGGTGTGGGTTTACAAGATGTGTTAAAAGTTAAGAATTAAGAGTTAGGGAATGGGCGGCCATTTCAAGAAAGGTCTTTCTAAAGCCGGGTTTAAGAAATTTTTACCCCAGAGGGGAATATTTCCCTAAAAAATGACAAAAATGACAAGCGTATTTTTTTATTTTTCCCCGTGAACAAAAAAAGCAAAGGATAAATTATGGCTTATTTGAACAAAGTGATGCTCATTGGCAATATTGGTAAGGACCCTGAATTCCGCATGAGCCAGACCGGTGGACGCAAGCGCGTCTCCTTCTCCCTCGCCACCAGCCGTCGTTACCGCGACAACAACGGCGAGCAGAAAGAACAGACCGACTGGCACAACATTGTGGGTTGGGGTAAAACTGCCGACATTATCGAGCAACTTGGCGTACACAAGGGCATGAGCCTCTACGTAGAGGGCACCCTTACCAACCGCAGCTGGACCGACCAGAACGGCCAGAAGCGTTACGCTACCGAAGTCAACATGGACACCTTCCAGCTGCTGGGCCCCCGCACTCAGGGCGGTTCTCCCTCTTACCAGGGCGGCAACTCCTACCAGGGTAGCTCCAACAACTACAGCCAGCCTCAGGGTGGCGCTCCGGCATACGACGCCCCCATGCCCGAAGACGACGGCTCTGACCTTCCCTTCTAGCCCATGAACTCGGACGTAGCTGAAATTGCCCTGATGTACGTGCTCCCCCTGGGAGTCACGTTCATTACCATATTGCAGACGGCAGCCTCGGAATACCGCAGCCAGAAACTGGCGGGGGCATTCTTGTCCCTCATCGTCGTTGTCCTGGACTGCCTGTTCTACTTTACCAAGAATTCCTTCATCGCCTACAACAACGACGGCGGGCTTCTGCTCGCTTTCGGGAGCCTGTTCTTTTTTGCGATTCTCTACGTAATCAAGAGCGACGAGACTCCGGCAAAGGTGGCAAACATCCTTTTTGCCGTGCTGATGCTTGCAGGAATTGTCGGGATTTCTTACTGGGATAGGCCCACATTGGTCATTACCTCCCAGTATTCCGCTGCTGACATTGCTGCCCAGAACGCCATGTACCAAGACTACATTACCTCGTTCCAGAATGGGACTCCGACCAAGGCTACAAAAAGCAAGGTGACCGGAACCCAGATCAGGAACTCTGGCGCAACAGGCGAAAACGTGCAGGGCCAACGACCTGCAAGGCCTGCCACCCTTTCCGAGGGCGCCAAAGCCCGACTGGAAAGCTACATGGACGAATCCCGCACCGTCATGAAGCGTATGCAAGAGGTGGAATCGGCCATCAACGGCTTTGGCAAGCTGCCGCCAAATATTTCGGAAGCAGACCGCGAAGAGTGGAGCCGCAAGGCCCTCGCCATCAGCAACAATGCAATGGCCATCAACAAGAAGGCCTTGGGGCTATTCCACCCTCACGAGTCCAGCGAAGCCCATGCCGAGCTGATTCAGGCCACCGAAAGCCTGCGTCTTGCGGCCTATTCCCTCTATACCTACACCCTTCAAGAAAACGCAGCTGACCAGAAAGCTCAACTGCAGCAGGCGAAGGAACAGCTGGGTCAATCCAAGATTTTCCTGGACCGCTTTATTGCGGCCATCCAGGGACTCCTTACAAACTACAAAGAACAACCAGAAGAAAACTAAAGGTTAATTATGATTCGCAACGTAGCCATTATGGGTGCCACCGGCGCCGTCGGCCAGGAAATCCTCTCCATCCTCGAGGAACGCAACTTCCCGCTGCAGAGCCTCAAGCTCCTCGCCTCCGAACGTAGCGCAGGCAAGGAATTCAAGTTCAAGGGCGAAACCCTCAAGTGCGAAGTCCTGAACAAGGATTCCTTCAAGGGTATCGACCTGGTGCTCAGCTCCGCCGGTGCCGCGATTTCCCAGGAATTCGCCCCCATCGCCGTGGAAAACGGCGCCGTGGTGGTGGACAACACCAGCTTCTTCCGCATGGACCCGAAGGTCCCTCTGGTCGTGCCCGAAGTGAACCCCGAAGATATCAAGCTCTACAAGGCTGAAAACGGCGGCAAGGGCATTATCGCGAACCCGAACTGCACGACCATCATGATGGTCGTGGTGCTGAACCCCATCGAGAAGATTTCTCACATCAAGAAGATTCACATTTCTTCTTACCAGAGTGCCAGCGGCGCAGGCGCCATCGCCATGGAAGAACTGAAGCAACAGTACAAGGACATCATCGAGACGGGCACCACCACCCACATCGCGAAGTTCCCGTTCCAGCTCGCCTACAACGTGATTCCGCAGATCGACAAGATGACGGAAAACGACTACACGAAGGAAGAAATGAAGATGTTCAACGAGACTCGCAAGATCATGCACTCTGACGTTCGTACGAGCGCCACCTGCGTGCGCGTGAGCTCGCTGCGTTCTCACTCTGAATCCGTTTGGTTCGAAACCGAACGTCCGGTTTCTGTCGAAGAAATCCGCAATGCCTTGAAGAACGCTCCGGGCGTGACCCTCAAGGACGATCCGCAGAACTACGTGTACCCGATGCCGCTGGAAAGCGCCGGCAAGGACAACGTGTTCGTTGGCCGTATCCGCAAGGACCTGGCCGACGAGAACAGCAACACGCTGTGGCTCACCGGTGACCAGATTCGCAAGGGCGCAGCCCTCAACGCCGTGCAGATTGGCGAGATCTTGGCCAAGGGTGTGTAATCCCGGGTGTCATCCCCGCGAAGGCGGGGATCTTCTATTACAAGCATCAAAAAGCCGTCCCGATAAAGGACGGCTTTTATGATTTTCAATGTTTTTTTCTACGAACAGCCGTTAGCGAAGAAGCGTCCTCGACAGAGCCTTGCCGTTCTGTTCAAGAACAATCAAGGCAACGCCTCGAGCATCTACGGCACCACTCAAATTCACTTGATGCACGCCTTCGCTCATTTTGCCAAGCGAAACAACCTTCTGCAACACCCCCTTCAAATTATACACCTTGACGTTCGTCATCCCCGAACGGGAAAGCGTTACCATAGCTTGCAGGTTTCGGCGGTTTCCATATAGTTTAAGGTCATTAGCGCCCTTCGCTACGACCATGTTGGACTTTACCTTTATAGGAGGATCGTCAATAGGAATTTCGGGAAGAACGCCCGCGGTAAACACAAGCTGCGGATACGACATCGTATCGTTCAAAGTCCAATACTTGTCGAAATCAGTCCAGTTCTTGTATAGGGACGCATTCTTCATTTCAGTAAACGCAACGCCGTCTACCGTTGAATCCGTTCCAAACCCGCAGCCATCCTTATTGTAAAGGGCATTTTTTACAGATCCGTCGTTTCCTGCCACAAAGCAGCCGGTACCATAAAGTTCAGCGCCGCTTGCAACAGTCTTTCCAGCAAAGAATACGTTTTCAATATTCTTTCTATTCGTACCGACAAATCCAGCAGGTTCAACCTTACCAGAAACCTTTCCCGTAGCATAGGCATTCAAAATGGTTCCACTGTTACTCGAAACGAAACCAGCGCCTGTGTATTCACTGGTGACATTTCCCGTAGCGTAGGCATTATTGATTTGACCTTCATTGGAACCGACAAAGCCGCCCGCCGTATACGACACATCATAACCTGTGATTTTTTCAAGAGATCCAGTCGCATAGCAATAGTAGATATTGCCCTTGTTCACGCCGACAAAGCCGCCAAAAACAGAATGCGAATGCACATCACCCGTCGCATAGCAATTGAGAATTTTTCCTTTATTTACTCCCACAAAGCCGCCAGCATGCATGCCACCAACGACTTCCCCGCTTGCGAAACTATTCGAAATAATACCAGTAGAGTCATTTTGACCGACAAAGCCACCATAAGTATCACCGGATCCCTTATTACCGTTATTCACATGGCCCGTCGCATAGCAACTATCGATTTTGCCGCTATTGCGGAATACAAATCCTGCCAAATTGTTGAACGCATCAACATTTGCTTTCGAATACGAATTCAATATAGTGCCGACGTTGTTCAAAGCGAAACCAGACACAAGTCTCCCAGGGAAAGAATCGGCAGAAACCGTGCCTTCCATACGGGAATTCTTGATGATACCAGCATTGTGAACGACGAAACCGCCAGAACTATCGGAATGGACGTTCGTCTTGGCAAAGCCGTTTTCGATGACCCCAGTCGTATCGTTCGTTCCGACAAAACCAGCCGCACCACGGTATTCACCAAAAACAGCATCGGCATCGACACTGGAATTCTTGATGGTTCCGCTATTAAACCCAACCAGGCCAGCCGAATTTTCATTCATCGAATAAATTGAACCATGAGAAACACACGAATCAATCGTTCCCGTATTATATCCGGTCACACCGCCCAGATAACGGTTTCCATGTTCAAGAATTCCATTGATTTCAGCAGAAACAATTAGACCTTCATTGTCACCGGCAACTAAACCAAGTTTTTGTCCGTAATAAGTAGACCGCATGTCGGCATTGACTTTCACGTTACGAATAACCGATTTTTTTCCGGTATTGCTACCGACAATACCGCCGACACTTACACGATCATTAATGCCATAAACGACGCCACTAAAGTCTACATCTTGAATAATGCCGTTTTCATTAATACCCACAACACCACCCGTACTAACCGGGGCGCGCACCGTATCACGCTTGAGCTCAACATTTTCAATCAAGCCAAAATTCATTACGGCCACAGAGCCAGCTGCCCAGACAAACTTTACCGAAATAAAGCAATCGGACATTTTCAGATTCTTGACAACACCATTAGGGCCTACAGCCATAAACATGGCCGTTGAACGAGTATCCGTCGACATCGAATAAAGATTCGATATGGTATGGTCCGCGCCGTCAAATACGCCGCCAAAATAAGACTGCTCTGTTCCATAGTACGCTATGCCTATCGGCTGGAAACCGGCGGTGGAATCGGCGGCATTCTTTTCGTTCCGGGAAGCAGACGCATCGATATCGGCAGTCAGCACATAATGACCGTCCATGCTGTAGTCGCCAATACCCACAGCCTTGAGATCTTCGTAATCAGCGACCTGCCATGGACTTTCGGCGGTTCCTGCACCAGCCATTTTACCATTTGTAGCCAAGCATGGTACAGCCAGCATGGCCCCCCAAAAAATGGAGAGTTTTTTCACCATATTTCCTCCTTCTTATGAAAATCTATTTTCCCAGTTGGTCCGGGTTCAGGCACTTGAGTTCGTCCACGACGAACAGGCCATCCTTGCGGATGAGCTTGTCGTCGAACCAGATTTCGCCGCCACCGTATTCCGGACGCATAATCAGCACCAGGTCCCAATGGATAGAACTGACGTTCCCGTTTGGCGCTTCTTCGTAGCAGCGGCCTGGCGTAAAGTGGATAGAACCCGCAATCTTTTCGTCAAAGAGAATGTCACACATGGGCGCGTTCACAAACGGGTTGAAACCGACCGCAAACTCGCCCACATAACGGGCTCCCTCATCGGTATCGAACAGGGCATTCATGGCCACATTGTCACCGGATTCGCAAGTAGCGTTCACAATCTTGCCATCCTTGAATTCCAGGCGGATATTGCTGAAATACTTACCATCGTAAAGGGTGGGCGTATTGTACTGAATGACTCCGTTCACGCTGTTGCGGACCGGCGCGGTATAGACTTCGCCGTCGGGGATATTCATGTTGCCGCAGCAGGGTATGGCCGGAATGTCCTTGATGCTAAACGTCAAGTCCGTGCCCTTGGCCACAAGACGCACCTTGTCGGTGCGGTTCATGAGGTCCACCAGGTTCTGGGCGGCCTTGGCCATCTTCGGGTAATCGGCCAGGCAGGCTTCAAAGTAGAAGTCCTCAAAAGCTTCCGTGCTCATCTTGGCACCCTGGGCCATGGATGGGTTCGGCCAGCGGAGCACACACCAGCGGGTCTTATCCACACGATAGTTCAGCACGGGGTCCGTAATCTTGCGGTAACTGAGCATTTTGGCGCTGTCGATATCGCAGTTTTCCAGAGCGTTGTCGGCCCCGCGGATGGCGATATAGGCCTGCATTTTCTGCATCTCGGCCAGAGCTAAATCCGCCTGGAGTTTCATCTGTTCTTCTGTAGCAGACTTGATCATTTCGCGACGGACTCGCCCGCGGTAGTTGTGCACAAAGGCATTTCCACCTACTTTAGCCACAGCCTTCACCAGTTCCGTAGAAACTTCGTCCGGAGTGTCCGTGGTCTCGATAAGGATGTTCTCCCCCGTCTTAAGACCGATGGCATTGTTGATTAGATTCTCTGCAAGTTTTGTAATTCTTGAATCAGTCATTTTATTCCTCTTTTTTTCAAATAGCATTTCACCTAGATTTTGAAGCATTTATCAAAACTTGGGCCTGGTTTGGCGCCAAGGGCGCAACTATAAGAACTCACAACTCTTTCCCCCTGCGCATGGCACGGATGTTCCTGGGCAGAACCTCCTTATGCCACTTTATCCACTCGTCAAAATAGATATAGCGCTTTTCACGCTGACGGAACTGCCGACCGTGAACCACCCGGCGGCCATTGCGCTCCTCCACAGGAATCACCACATGGAGGCACTCGTGATAGACAACTCCCGCTACGGCGTAAAACGGGCAGTTCTTGGCATCGTAACCCTTGCTGATGCTTATCAGGTGAAAATCTTCACCCGTCAGAGGGTCCTTTCGCATGGAGTGGAAGCTTAGGCCTCCCACCCGATTGCTCCAGGTAATACGGCAAGTCAGTTCGCCGTTGAAATAAGTTTCATTGACGGCTGCAAGCACCTGGCTCAAGTCGTGATAAGTTCCCTTGGGGCGTATGGGCGGGATTCTGCCGCGGGACTCCAAGGTCTTTTCTCCCTTGTCCGCCAGTACCTGGTCCACCACCGTCCAAAAGCGGTTCACCAGTTCTTTAATGGCAAGCTTGTTCTTCTGGGTCTTTCGGCGGATGGCGTGTTCCGCCCATTCGGCAGCAATTTCTCGAGCCTGGGCAAATTCCGGAGCCTTCATATACCCCGGCAAGAGCACCTCCGGATGGCCGAACAAGAAGCCTCCAACACAGCGGATGCTCTTTTTCATGCGGGGGTTGTACTTGAAAGTCACCAGACCGTTTTCGGAACTTTCGGCCGAAACTTTTTTGACCGCAGGTTCATAGACCTGGGACGCCGCCGAACCGAAAAGGTCCAGCTGGCCGAACAAGTCCATCTGTCCCTCGCCCATCACGAGAAAACACCCTCATAAAGGTTCATGGACAGGAGCCCGCCGAAGTAACTTTCAGGCAATTCCAAGTCTGCATAATGTTCCGAAATGCCACCCAGAGCCTCTTCGATATGGTCTGGCATATACACCACAAAGCTTTCGTTCTTTTCTGTCTGCAAATATTCCGGCACGCAGTATTTCGGGTGAGTCTCGCTAAAGTACATGCGGCACGACACTGGACGCAAGGGGTATATTCTGCAATCCCCTTGGGGCGAGGAGAATGGGCACGCCTTCCACTGGGAAAAATAATCGTGGAGGGCTCTATCTTCGGCATCATCCTCGGAGTCAGATTCCGCCAAGCGCTTGCCCAAAAGACCTTCAAACAGTTTCGCCCGCATTTGACAGTCTTCCATGACAGACATAAAGTCATCTCGACGCCTCAAACTTGAATACAGGTAAACCAGTTCAAAAGGCTCCACAGACATGGGGTAATGGTGGCAGCAATTCCCGCAAGAAGGGCCGCACTTGATTCCATTCTTATGCTGGGGTAATACAGCCTCCAGATAGAGGGAATAGGCCCTGTGGTATTCTTTGGCAAAGTCCACAATCATGGGAACCTGCACCGCCAAGTTGTCTGGACCGATCGCAGATTTCCGTCCAAGAGATTGCGCCACAGAATCGAGGCGGTCCCGTTCCTTGGACAAGAGCTGTCCGAGCCTACTCACCGCATTGGTGTACGCCCTGGTCGGGAAGTATTCCTCGCACAAACTCATGGCACCAAATATATTTACTTCGGCAGATGATTTCACGTTTTCTAGCAAAAAACGGCATTTTTACTATAAAAACAGCGGGAAAACGGATTTTCACCCCAAAAAAGAGGAAAAAGGATGGATTTATGTTCTTTTTTGTAAGAAGAAAGTTATCTTTATAAAGGACTAGAACATCTAGAATGACCTATGAAAATAAAACTTTCAATTTGTTTCTTATGCACACTGATCCTAGGGATTGTAGGTTGCAATCTGTTTAACCCCACGGGTTCAGCGAATATTGATTCCAGCGACGCAAATGCCCTGACGTACGAAGGGTATCAAAAGTTCCGGGCAAACGACTACTCCGAGGCCGCCTATTATTTCAGCAAGGCCATCGAAGCCGATTCAAGCCATTCCGAAGCATGGTACGGTCTTGCCAAGGCAAAACTGAACCTTCAAGAAATAAATTCCTTTGAACTTCTCAAGTACGTCAATACCGAGGGAAGCAATTCCATGCCCATTTCAAAAATGAGCGATGGGACAGCAGCAAAATACCAATACAGCATCGACACTATTCTTGATTTCATGAAAGTGTTCATCACACTTGACACGACTGGACAACTTGACGGCGTGGTGAGCTACAAGAACATTTCCGACAGTTATATGATTTTACAATTGTTCAAAACCATGCTTGTCTTGCGGAAAGTTATGCCCGACATACCGGCCTGCGCCTCTGTCAATGCCGTAACCGGCGAGGCGGAATGCAACCTGGGAGATATTCTCAACGGGTTGCACGGCAACAAATCTACCGAAACCCTAGAAACTCTTCACGAATTCTTTTCCACATGTGCAAAACAACCCGAATCTATGGGTGCTGTTGCAGGCCAGCTCTTACCAGGATTTGGCTCCTTGCTTTCGGAAGAAGGCAAAAATGTAACTATGGGGGCCTCTTGTGATGCAATGAGCAGCATCACTCAAATTGGAAATACGCCGGCCGAAAACGAAAAAAAATTATCTACTGTCATCTCCTTCACCGGCTATAGTCAGTCCGTGGATGAAGACGGCGATGGATGCAATGACGAAGAAATCATTGACGGGCAAGACAATGACGGAGATGGAGAAATTGATGAAGATCCCCGAGACCAGTCAGACCAATTTGTCTATGACGAGATGACCATAGCAAAAAACGCCATTGCTCATAGACAAGGAACAGAGAATTTAATGATCATTCGTTCTGTAGGGCCAAATAACAAATACAGAAACGTAGATATTGATATGGATGGCAGGACAGCCAACAACGAAGAATGGGACTTTATTTATCCAGAATATCGCAGAAGGGTTGAAAATGGGGACCACCGGTTCAGGTTCGCCGCAGACCTAATCTTCAACCCCCAGGGACTTCCATTTGAAACTTTCCAAGAATTAAAACACGCTGTTGCCATAGATTATGAAGGCAAATATAGTCTCCAATATCGACAAGAAACCATCGGAGGCTGTTGGATCCGTTATTCAGAAAGCGACTTCCAGAGAATCCTTGAAGCACAAAAAGTGAGGTATCAAGAATGAAACGGATACTAATACTTTTTACGCTAAGCCTTGCATCTTTCGCTTTTGCTCTTAAGGCACCGACGCACCATTCTCTGCGCGCCGAAGCCATGGGTAACGCCCATGTGGCCGTAGTCGACGACAAAGAGGCTATCTACTTTAACTACGCTGGCTTGACTCAAATCAACAAGCTTGGAAACTACGACAAATTCCCCGAAACCGGATATTACCCCCGTAACTACGCCGACATGCGTCTAAACCTGGGTGGTGCTGGGCCTTTTGAAACGTATTTCCATACCTACAACGTGGCCAAGGACTTGCAGAGAATCTACCAAGGCGCTTCCGATGCGGCTGCAGCAAACGGCCTCAAGGCATCAACAGTTCTGATGGACTCCCTATCCAGTCACCCGGAACTGATGCACCAGGTAAACAGCTATGACCACAAGAGCCTCGCCATGAAGTTGAAGTTCGATGCTGAAATGGCTTTCCATGGCATTGGTGGTGCGGTCTGGGTAGATGCAAACGTGGCACCCTACCTGGATGCAGGCATTGTGTTACCCAATATGGCCATTGACACCTTCTATGTCGATGGAGTTGTCCAGGGCGGTATTTCTTACGGCTTCACGGACAACCTCTCCGTGGGTATCGGCGCAAAGGCAGTCAAGCGTCACAAGGTAGAAATGCTTACAGTCGACATCTTGAATTACGACACCATGCAAGACACCCTTGAAGATCGCTACCACGACGCTACGGATAACATCTTTGATTTCAATTCCATTTCCATGGGTATCGACTTAGGCGTTCTTTATCAGCTCACCCGCGAAGTCAGAGTCGGCACTTCCCTAAGAGACATCTATTTCAAAGAACTTGCTGGGGATAAAATCACTCCTAACTGGACCGTAGGTGCAAACTACAGCCCTAGATTCTTCAATAAGAACACGGGTTATGGCCGTAAGTTCAACATTGCCATGGACTTTGCCGACATTGTAAACAGCACAAACAACTACAAGCCTTTATCTCACATTAATTTCGGTTTCGAAGTTGAACAGAACCTGATTGCCTGGCCTGGCTACTACTACGGAGTTCGAGCCCTTGCACTGCGCCTATCTGGCGGTTTCAAGGGCGGTTACCCCGCAGGTGGAATTGCCTTGGAAGTTCTACAATTCTTCACCCTTGAATTTGCAACCTGGGCCGAAGAACTGGGCTACTACACTGGTCAGGACGAACAGCGTATCTATATGGTCGAATTAAGCCTAGGTTTCTAGTCATGACTACAAACGAGCTGGAAACCCTCCCGATTTCAAGGGCTCAGTTTTTGAAGACTGACATCTTCAAAAATGTTTCTTTTGAAAGTTTAGCAGGCTACCTGCTCAGTTGCAAAAAAATCACGGCTGAACCGGGAACGCTTCTTATTGACCCCAACCAACCAGAACGAAAACTTTTGGTGTTGTTGGACGGCAAGCTAGAAGTCGTCTTAAGTTCTAAAGGCGGTTCTTTTTCTGATTTCATTTTGCCTGGACATTGCGCAGGCGAAATGTCCATCTTTGACAATGTGAAACCCAGCGCCCAAGTTTTTGCCAAAGAGAAAAGCACCTTGTTGGTCATTGATGCAGACATCGCTCTCGCCATGCTCAACGCGTCCCATGATCTTTGCCTAAACTTCTTGCAGCTTTTGAGCAGAAGGTTACGCAACAACAATAAAGTCGTTTGCGAAGAAGAATACCACATCCGCTGCATTGAAGAAAACGCCAAGGTAGATTCCTTGACAGGACTACACAACCGTCGTTGGCTTGAAGAGACCTACACGAGAGAACTCAAGCGCAGCAATGACGGTAATTTCAGCCTGTCTGCATTCATGCTGGACATCGACCATTTTAAGAACATCAACGACACCTACGGGCACTTGGCCGGCGACCAAGTTCTTATTGCTGTTGCGCAAGAAATCACCCGATGCCTCAGACCTAGTGACATGCCTGTACGCTACGGAGGCGAAGAATTCACGGTATTCCTGCCCAACACCACCGTAGACAACGCCAAAATCATTGCTGAAAGATTGCGTGCAGGAGTAGAAAAGATTCGCGTCGCCCTTTCTACTGGCGAGGTGATAAATGTTACCATAAGCGTCGGTTTTACGGAACGGCAAGCCGGCGACACCGTAGAATCTATCATCAAGCGGGCAGACGACGCCCTATACCACGCCAAGGAATCAGGCCGCAACCGCGTGTGCCTGAACCTAGGCGAAGATTCCATGTTCCTATTCTGACCGGGCTGGCTGAAAGCCTATTGATTCTTACCACAGACCAGCCCTCTCGCAACCACGCCTCGTTAATACGAGGCGTTTGTTGCTCACAGAAGCGACCGCAAAGTCTAAAAGCAAAAATAA
>JAFVTX010000069.1 GCA_017503015.1 Fibrobacter sp.
CAGCAGGCGCAGGAGTTCACAGCTCTTGTAGGCGGCGATTCCGCCGGTGACTCCCAGGAGGATTTTCTTTCCGTTCAGGTCCATGGGTTAGGGACTAGGATCTAGGGGTTAGGGGCTAGTGCCTTATCCTTTGATGTGGATGGCCGCGGCGAATTCCTTGAGGAGGGCGGGGTCTTCCACCTTTTCCCAGAGGGTGCCGGTGACGATGATGTTGGCGCCTGCCGCCACGCGGACGGCCGCGGTTTGCGGGTCCTTGATGCCGCCGCCGGTGATGATGGTCATCTCGGTGGCCTTGCGGGTGTAGGCGATGTGTTCCACGGGCACTGGCTCTTCGGCGCCGCTGCCCGCTTCCAGGTACACGTAGCGCATGCCCATGAGTTCTGCCGCGATGGAGTTCACCATGCTGAGCTTGGGCTTGTTGGCGGGCACCGGCATGGTGCCGCTGATGTACTCCACCGTGGTGCGCTTGCCGCTGTTGATGAGCTGGTAGGCCGTGGGAATGGCTTCCATGTTGAGGGCACGGACCAGGGCACCGCCGCGAACCTGCTCGTCGATGAGGTAGTTGGGGTTGCGGCCGCTCACAAGGGTCATGAACAGCATGGCGTCAAAACCGGGAACCACCTGGGAGGCTCCACCCGGAAAAAGCACTACGGGCAGGTCCACATGGGCCTTGAGGGCGGCCACCTGCTTGGGGAGCGTGAAGTTCCCCAAGTACGAACCGCCTACCAGCAGCAGGTCTGCGCCGTTTTCGGCGGCCATGGCGCCGGCCTTCACGAAGGCGGCCTCGTCCGAAGTGTCGGGGTCCAGCAGCACCGCAAACAGTGCCCCCCGCTTCTCGATTTCGGCATTCAGACGGAGTTCGGTCTTTCCTGGTTTCATAAAAATCCTTTTGCCAAAGTGGCTAGTATCATAAAGATACAAAAAAAAGGGGGTGCCCGCTTGCTACTATATTTACGGCATGGAATTTTACACGAAGATTGACATTCAAAAGCCCGATTTTAGCATCGACTACACCAAGAAACTGGCACTTTTCGGGTCCTGCTTTGCGGACAACATCTCAGCGCAGTTCGCAAACCGCGGGTTTTGCACGCTCTCCAACCCCTTCGGGACAGTGTACAACCCGCTGTCCTTGGCGGCACAGGTCAAGGCGGTTGCCGAAGGGCGTGTTTTCGGGGATGGGGATGTTTTTCAGGACACGCGAGGCGACAGACTTTGGCATTGTTGGGACGCCCACGGGTCGCTTTCCGGAAAGACTCGCGAAGAATGTATCGGCAAGCTGAACGCCGCCGCGAAGCAGGCCCGGGATTTTTTGCAGAAGGCAGATGTGGTGTTTGTCACCTTGGGTTCGGCATTCGTCTATTCGCTGAAGGCCGACAGTTCAACAGACAGCGGGACCTGCGGCAGGGTGGTCGCAAACTGCCACCGGCAAGACCCGAAAAAATTTGAACGCAGGTTGATTAGCGTAGAAGAGACTGCCGACGCAATTCGCAGGATTGTAGAAAGCCTGCACAGCCTCTCCCCCACCACCAACATCGTCTTTACCGTGTCGCCGCTACGGCACATGGCCGACGGAGCACACAACAATACACTTTCTAAGGCGACGCTTCAACTCGCCGTTGACAAGATTGCGAAATGCGGGACTGAGATTGCCACGGTCGCATCGCTCCCTCGCAATGACATCGCAAGTCGAGCAAGCGCGGGAGTTTACTCACGCATTTGCGAGACGCAGCAGTCATGCGCTTCGCGCAATGACAACACCCATTATTTCCCGAGCTACGAAATCGTGATGGACGAGTTGCGGGACTACCGTTTTTATGCTGACGACAATGTTCATTTGTCCAAAACGACAGAAGAGTACATCTTCGAGCGGATGGTGGAAACCTACTGCGACGAAGCAACCCGCGAAAACATCGCCCGCGTGGAAAAATTTCTGAAAATGGCGAACCACCGGATTGTGGACAACCACTCCCCCGCTACCGCCGAGTTCCAGAAAAAGCTCGCAGCACAAGCTGCGAGCCTTGAAAAAACAATTCCGGGATTGGTGCTTAATACGGAAAATTAAGCACCCAGCTTCGCTCTAATCCAGTTGTTGGCGTTGGCAATAGCACCGGCAATCTTGTCGACTTCCTTGGTGCCGGCCTGAGCACGATCCGGGCGTCCACCGCCGCGGCCACCGCAAGCAGCGGCGAGGTCCTTGACCAGGTCGCCGGCCTTGATGCCCTTGGCCTGAACGTTCTTGCCGACCATCACGGCGATGCTTCCGTTGCCTTCGCCCTTGTTCGCAATCACGGCGACGCTGTCGGTGTCGAGCTTGTTCTGAACGCCGTCCAGCAAGTCCTTGTACTTGTCTTCGGGCATGTTGAGTTCGCGTACAAACAGGTTCACGCCCATCACGTTGATGCCGCCGTTCAGGAGTTCGGCAGCGGCAAGCGTTGCAAGTTCCAGCTTCACGGACTGCAGGCTCTTTTCGAGGTTCTGCGTCTTAGCGAAGCTCTGCTGGATGCGGTCGAGAACTTCGGCGTCCTTGCAGCGGAGCTGTTCGCGGAGAGCCGTGAGAATCTGAGTTCCTGCACGGAGCAGCGAGAGAGCGCCACGGCCAGAGACTGCTTCGATACGGCGCACGCCAGCGCTCACGCTGGATTCGCTGATAATCTTCACGAGGCCGATGTTACCGGTGTTCTGCACATGCAAGCCACCGCAGAGTTCCTTGGAGAATTCATCGCCCGCGCAGCCCATCTTAACCACGCGGACTTCGTCGCCGTACTTTTCGCCGAACAGAGCCATGGCACCGCTTGCCTTGGCTTCATCAACGCCCATCACCTGGGTGTTGACCGGCAGGCATTCCATCACCTTCGCGTTCACGATGTCTTCCACCTTCTGGATTTCTTCGGCGGTCATGGCGTTGAAGTGGCTGAAGTCGAAACGGAGAAGTTCGTTGGAAACAAAGCTACCCTGCTGTTGCACGTGAGTGCCGAGCACCTGACGGAGCGCAGCCTGCAGCAAGTGGGTCGCGGAGTGGTTCTTGCGAATGTCGTTACGGCGGTCGTTATCGACGGTTGCCATGAATACAGCGCCCATCGTCGTTTCGTTGGCCGTACCCTTCTTCACCTTGCCGCGGCAGAGGGCGGTGTCGTTCACCTTCACGGTGTCGAACACGTCAATTTCGAGGTCGGCAGAAACGAGCGTTCCCTTGTCGCCAACCTGGCCACCCATTTCGGCATAGAACGGAGAGGTTTCGAGCACGATGCTGAGCACGCCCTTGTCTTCACGCCAGCGCATGACCTTCGTTTCGCAAGCGGAGAGTTCGTAGCCCACAAACTTGGTGCTTTCTTCGCTGTACTGCGTCCAGCCTTCGGTACCCATGGTGTTGATGCCCTGCTTCATGTTGGCGCGGGCGCGGGCCTTCTGTTCTTCCATGCACTTGTTATAGCCTTCTTCGTCAATGGTAAGGCCCTTTTCTTCGGCGAGAATACCGGTGAGGTCCGGCGGGAATCCGTAGGTATCGTAAAGCAGGAACACCTTGTCGCCCGGCACGACTTTTGCACCGGCACCCAACTCCTGCACGATGCCGGCGAAGCGTTCGAGGCCGGCGTCCAGCGTGCGGATAAAGCTTTCTTCTTCGCTCTTGATTACAGAGGCAACGAATTCCTTGCGTTCGCGGATTTCCGGGAAGGCGTCGCCCATGGTATCGGCGAGCACCTGCACCAGCTTGTAGATAAAGGCTTCCTTCTGGCCCAGCAGGCGGGCAAAGCGGCTGGCGCGGCGCAAAATGCGGCGGAGCACATAACCACGGCCTTCGTTGCTCGGGAGAGCGCCGTCAGCAATAGCGAAGGAGATTGCGCGGATGTGGTCTGCAATCACGCGGTGCGGGGTGCCGGCTTCGCCATCGTTGTACGGAACGCCAGAGAGTTCTGCAATCTTTGCGATAATCGGGGTGAACACGTCGGTATCGTAGTTGCTGGTCTTACCCTGAAGAATAGCGCAGATACGTTCGAAGCCCATACCGGTATCGACGTTCTTTGCCTTCAGCGGAATCAGGGAGCCGTCGCTCACGCGTTCGTACTGCATGAACACGTTATTCCAAATTTCAATATAGCGGTCGTTTTCGCCGTTCACGCCCTTGATGGGGTCCTTGAACGTTTCGGCCTGGGTAGCCAGGTCGCCGCGGTCGTAGTGGATTTCGGAGCAGGGGCCGCACGGACCGGTGTCGCCCATTTCCCAGAAGTTGGAGTGAGCGTCGAAGCGCATGATGCGGTCATCCGGGAGGCCGGACACATCCTTCCAAATCTGCCAGGCTTCGTCATCGTCCTGATACACGGTGGCAAACAGGCGTTCCTTCGGGAGCTTCCACACCTCGGTCAAGAGTTCCCAAGCCCAAGCGATAGCTTCTTTCTTGTAGTAGTCGCCGAAGCTCCAGTTACCCAGCATCTCGAAGAAGGTGTGGTGGTAGTTGTCGCGGCCCACCACGTCGAGGTCGTTGTGCTTACCGGACACGCGGAGGCACTTCTGGCTGTTGCATACGCGCTTCCAACCCTTCGGATTGTCGCCCAGGAAAATTGCCTTGAACTGGTTCATGCCCGCGTTCGTGAACATGAGCGTCGGGTCGTCATGCGGAACCACCGGCGAAGAACGCACAAAGAGGTGGCCCTTGGATTCAAAGAACTTGATGAAAGATTCGCGCACCTGCGCAGAAGTCATAGTAGGCATAATGTGTCCCTTTTATTTTTCGGGAACAAAGATAGAAATACAGCTTTACCCGATACGTTTTTTTTTCACCGAAACAAACAACATCCCTACGTAACGGGGTATTATCGTAAATAAATATTTACAATCAACAATAAAAACTATTTACTCTCCAGGAAAAAAGAATGTATAATACTACGGAAGGAGTCGAAGTATGATAAACTTGTCTAAAATCCCCCTGTTTTGGTGCATAAGCTCTTTTGCTCTTGTCGTGGCTGCATGTTCCGCATCGGGCGGCGAAGAGACAATTGGCTCCGTTTTCAGCAATAATGACGACGCATCGGTGTCATCTTCTAGCAGCATAGCAGAATCTGAAGGACTCACATCGTCCGCGACTTCATCCACATCATCTGCAAACGGCTCATCTACCGATCAGTCCAGCGGTTCCGATTCACAAGATAATAACTCACAGTCCAGTAGTGGAGGCAGCATCAAACCCACCGTCACATGTCCAAGCACCCACCCGGTATTGGACTGGTCAGATGAATGCCACTCATGTGATGACGAAACAGGGTTCATTCCAGACGATGACGAATCTTGCGAAAGACTTTGCGACGGAAAAAACGGGACCACAAAAAGAATCAAAAACTCTAGTTATTGCGTATTGGAAAAATGCCCCGACAACAAGCCCCTGATGGACTCTTGGGGTTGGGGCGACTGCAGGTCCTGTAAGTACGACGGCCCCGTTAGGGATACGATAAACTGCTCAAAATGCTCCAACAGAAAAATTCAAGATGGTTACTGCGTCATTGCCAACTGCGAGGGACGACCCCTATTAGACGACAATGGCTTCTGCTACCCTTGCTCAACATCGCTCTCGGTGCAGACCGTAAAAGGAGAATGCAAATCCAAATGTCCTAGCAGGCGCGAAAGCGGCTCATGGTCATGGGGTGACGGAGCCGATAAAATTGAAGGTACGTGGTGTGATTACGACAGTGAAGGATCAGAGTAAGCTAAAGCGTCAATAAAAGGGGGGAGGGTATTCTCCTCCCCTAGGAATTCGGCCCCTAGAATTCCTAACTCTATGACCATCAAACGATTGCAGAATCGTCGTCATTTCCGTCAATTTTTTTCTCTTGCAAAAGCAAAATCAAGCCTCCAGCGGCGGTTCAATCAGGCCCCTGCAATTGCTATATTGGGACTCACAAAAGAACAACAAAACAGAAGTCTCGACCCGCACTACTACGGCAATTCGGGCGAGCAAAGAGGAAAAATGATTAACGCATGGAATGGCTTTGAAGGCGGACTCTGGCAAAGCGAAATTAACGTCCGCGATTTTATTCAGCGCAACTACACCGCCTACGACGGAGACAAGTCCTTCTTGGCGGGCCCGACGGACGCCACCCAGAAACTGTGGGACGAACTGCAGAGCCTGCAGGCCGAAGAACGTAGGCACGGCGGCGTGCTGGACATGGACACCGACATCGTCTCCACCATCACGAGCCACAAGCCGGGCTACATCAACGAGCGTCTCAAGGACCTGGAAAAGGTCGTGGGTCTGCAAACCGACAAGCCGCTCAAGCGCGCCTTCATGCCCTTCGGCGGCATCAAGATGGCCGAAGAAGCCTGCCAACAGTACGGCTACAAGCCGAACGCCGACCTCCACAAGATCTTTACTGAATACCACAAGACCCACAACCAGGGCGTATTCGACTGCTACACTCCCGAAATCCGCGCCGTCCGCAAGGCCCACCTCCTGACTGGCCTCCCCGACACCTACGGCCGCGGACGTATCGTGGGCGACTACCGCCGTGTGGCCCTTTACGGTATTGACTATATCATCAAGCAGAAGCAGAACGACCTCGCCCACGTAGGCGACGGCACCATGACCGACGACGTGATCCGCCTCCGCGAAGAAGTGGCCGAACAGATTCGCGCCCTGCAGCAGATGAAGGTGATGGCCGCAAGCTACGGCTTCGACATCTCCGAACCGGCAACCAACGCCCACGAAGCTTTCCAGTGGCTCTACTTTGGCTACCTCTCCGCCATCAAGACCCAGAACGGTGCCGCCATGAGCGTGGGCCGTATTTCCACCTTCCTGGACATCTATATCGAACGCGACCTCAAGAATGGCACCCTCACCGAAAGCGAAGCCCAGGAACTGGTGGACCACATGGTCATGAAGTTCCGCATGGTGAAGTTCGCCCGTATCGAAAGCTACAACCAGCTTTTCAGCGGCGACCCGGTGTGGGCCACCCTCGAAGTGGGCGGCATGGGCCAGGACGGACGTTCCATGGTCACCAAGAACGATTTCCGCTTCTTGCACACTCTGGAAAACATGGGACCCTCTCCGGAGCCGAACCTCACGGTGCTCTACACCAAGCGCCTTCCCGAAAACTTCAAGGAATACGCCGCCTACATTTCCGTGACGACCAGTTCCATCCAGTACGAAAACGACGACGTGATGCGCCCCATCTGGGGTGACGACTACAGCATCTGCTGCTGCGTGTCCGCTACCCAGACCGGCAAGGAAATGCAGTTCTTCGGCGCCCGCGCAAACCTCGCCAAAGCCCTCCTCTACGCCATCAACGGCGGCAAGGACGAAAAGGGCGGCCTGGTGCCCGGCATGCAGATCGGCCCGGAACTTGCCCCCATTACCAGCGAATTCCTGGACTACGATGAAGTGATGCACAAGTACGACATCATGCTGGAATGGCTCGCGGGCATCTACGTGAATACGCTGAACCTGATCCACTACATGCACGACAAGTACTACTACGAAGCCGCTGAACTCGCCCTCATCGATACCAATGTGCGCCGCACGTTCGCGACAGGTATCGCAGGCTTCAGCCATGTGGTCGACAGCCTTTCTGCCATCAAGTACGCGAAGGTGAAAGTGGTCCGCGGTGACGACGGTCTTGCCAAGGACTTCGTGGTGAAGGGAGATTTCCCCAAGTACGGCAACGACGACGACCGCGCCGACGAAATCGCCGTGTGGCTGTTGAAGGAATTCATCGCGAAGATCAAGAAGCATCACACCTACCGTAACGCCGAACCCACGACCTCTATCCTTACGATTACGAGTAACGTGGTGTACGGCAAGGCCACCGGCGCGCTCCCTGACGGACGCCCGGCAAACGCCCCCTTCGCTCCCGGTGCAAACCCGAGCTACGGTGCCGAAAAGAACGGCCTCCTCGCTTCCCTCAACTCTGTCGCGAAGCTCCCGTACGAATACGCGCTGGACGGCATCAGCAACACGCAGACCATCAGCCCGAACGCTCTCGGCCACAGCGATGACGAACGCGCCCAGAAGCTCGTGACCGTTATGGATGGCTACTTCGCCCAGGGTGCACACCACCTGAACGTGAACGTGTTCGGCGTGGAAAAGCTGCTGGACGCCCAGGCCCACCCGGAAAAGGCAGAATACGCGAACTTCACCATCCGCGTTTCCGGCTACGCCGTCAAGTTCCTCTCCTTAACGAAGGAACAGCAGGACGACGTCATCAGCCGCACCTGCCACGGCGTGCTGTAGCTAACGGAAAATGGGTTTGGCCTCCCAGCCATAATCCTGATACATCTTGGCCGAAAGACCCTTCGCCTTAACATAGTCGCCAATCATCTCGGTGCGCTTGTTTTCGCGGAGGGTTTCGTTGTTTGACATGTTCTTCACCCATTCGTCATAGTATTCGCCAAAGATTTTTCTGGCGCTCTTGTCGTAGCGAGAGCCATCTTCGACGACGTCCATACCCGTGACAACGTAGCCTCCCTTGTCGGACTTTTTCAAATGGGCAACTCCCGGGTAATTGCCCCCTGAAACGCAGAACAGCGTATCGCCCCTGAGTTCATAATTGAACACCCAAAACGATCCCCAGGCCAGTGTTTCGCCTTGCTTGGTCGTTTGGGTCGTTAGTATGTTCACAACGGGAATCGTCGCATCGGACTGCGCATAATGCGGGCCGAATTCATCGACGACATACGCCGATATGGCAGCCTCTAGCGGGTCAGAACCGGCAAAGGCCAAAGACACCGCAACCACCAGAGCAATCCATAATTTTTGTGCCGTCTTCATAAAGGCCTCCTTGTTCTACACCATAAATATACCTTTTCTTTTTTATAAACAAAAATTGATAATTTTAATAAATTCAATTAATTATCATTATAAATTGCATTTTGACGCAAATTCTCTTTTTTTAAGCGCAAATCGTCGTTTTTTTATCTATAATTAAAGCATGGCCCCAAGCGAAGTCAACGCCCTCATCAAGAAGCTCTCGCCCTTTCTGGACGAAAGTTCCGAAGTATTTCGCGAACTAACCGTCTTTTTTGGCGAAGGCGGCAAGATAGAAGTCCATCACGGAGACCTTCAGAAATTCCTGGGCCGTAAACGGCTCTACCGCGTGATACGCCTAAGGGGCGAAAGCTACAAGGACTGCGTCTATCAGCTGGTGGACGACCATCCAGAATCCATGGAAGCCCTGGGTATGCTCCGGTACTACAAAGCTCCTGCAGGACCCATCCACTGGGAGCACGTAGAGGCCGCCGAAATCGCCATAGGCAAAGAATTGACCACCAACCCCTACGGCTGGGCGCCAGACGCCTGGACTCTCTTTGAGCATAACGAATCCGAAGTCAGTCCTGCGCAGGGCAGTACCGGAGACCACGAGATGGTGGCCATTCTCGCCTTTGATTACGGCGACTAGGCCGTCCTCAAGGTTTCACGAATTCAAAGAAAGTAACGCCAGGAACGCTCTTTGCGCTTCGACCTTCCAGATATTCCTTGAAAGGAATTTCCAGCACCTGCTTTTTGAAAGCGGCGTGACGGAACATGGGGAGCTCACCAGGGGTAAGCACCATAAATCCCGTGTGGGTGGCGTCCAGATTCTCCATAGCAGCCACAAGTCCGACACCCTGCACCTTCATGGGCCCTTCGTAAACACGCCCTGCCCATTCAAGGGCCTTGTCATAAGGCAAATAGCGGATTTCCACGGCAGGGTCGGCGGATTCCTTGCCATTTACCAGGTATTTCAGGTTTTTCTTCTTGAAAAACTCGTTCTTGCCGATGGTCTTCACCACCACCGTATCCCCCGGCATGGAAAGCTTGCGAGTAAACCTCGTATCGCTAGCCCAGTCGGCAAGCAGGTAATGCTTGCGGTGAGAATAGTCTATAATGCCATCCTTGTAGCGGATGCTCTGCAACACCTTGAAAAGGGAATCTTCACTTGTGGCTAGCGCCATGGCCAGGACGTGCTCGATATAGGTCACGCAATCTACGGAATCCATATAGACTAGCGGCTTTGTCTCGATGGAATCCAGGTACCCCTCGCCCATGGGCCCGAGCAAGTAAGGAGTTCCTTCCATCTTGCGGGAGAAATATTCCAGGCGAGCGTCCAGCCCGCGGATATTCTGGGCGTCGAGCCACATCTCCTTCATCTTGAGGAGCGACGCATAGTCGTCGCTGGTCTGGGCAATAAGACGCATCCAAAGAGTATCCAGCACGTCTTTCAGGGTGGCGTCCTTGTTCTTGCCCGTCTCGTTCAGGTACATGGCCACCGTCAGGGTGTCACCGTCCATAGGAAACAGGTAACCCACCAGGCCGTGGGCCTCGCCAATGAACCCCGTCTTGAATCGGGTAAGCCACGTGTATTTCAGTTCCGTCATGCGCTTGGCGCCCGTACCCACCTTCGGGCCTGCAAAACTGTTCATGTAGAACTCGCCTCTGGGGTGCCGGGCCATCTTGGCCAGCAACTGCGTTTCTACGGAGGGTTTCAGCTTGTTCTTGGGCGAAAGACCGCATCCATCCCAGACTTCAAAATCATCGAAACTCAGGCCCATTTCCGTAAGGAACTTTTCTTCCAGTTTTTTGCCGTTCTCTACGTTGCCCTTGCCGAGAATCTTGCCGCCCATGTTACGGAAAAGACTTTCGGCGTGGTAGTTCTGGCTACGCTGATTGATTTCGTCCAGAATACTCAGGAATGGCGCCGCCGAAAAGATGAACCGCTTGATTTCGATGCCCTGGGGAATGTCGTGGTTCTCTTCGAAAACAATACCGTTTTCCTTGAGCATGTACATGAACGCCGCACGGAAATACCCCACGGGGTTACGGATAGGGAGCACGAGACTTGCGGAATCCACGTCCATGCCGATAGTTCCACCCAAGGTAATCACGGACTTGTCAGGCTCCAAGGCCCAAGTCCATTTTCTCTTTTTTCCGGGAACGGTTTTCAGGTCATTCTTGACTGTCACGTAACCCACGTCAGGCACAATGGAGACGATAGCCGAATCCCCTTCCTTTTCGCCGGGCTTGAAACGGACCATGGTGCAATTGTCGTTAAAGTCCAGCGGGGCGATTTCGGCACCGTACCAGGCGTCGTAAAAATTCTTGCGCCAGTGTTCCGCTTTCCAGGGGCCGTCATAAAAGCCCGTATCCAAATCGATGGTCCCGCGGATGGTGTCGATTCCTAGAGCATGGATGGAATCCACCATGGCATCTATCATATAGAAAGGATCCGCATAGTAGCGTCCCGAAAAATTCGGGTCCCCTTCACCGCGAATCTGCACCGAGCCCAGGAACTTTTTCTGCTGGACACTTCCCATCAAAGAAATTTTCGTTTCGGGAGCATAGTCCAGGGGCAAAAAGTGCAGGGCCGTCGCCGTGGTCAAGGTTTTGAGGGTGCTCGCCGGAGTAAACTTTTCTTCGCCGCGGATGTTCGCCAGTTCCTTACCGCTCTTGAGGGAACGCACCGAAATTCCGAGACGAGAGCCAGGCACAACAGAATCCACGTAGGTCTGATAAGGCGCCAAGTCAATCCCGGCAAACAACGGGGCTGCCGCAAAAACACAGAACGCAAGGCAACGGAACAATTTCATCATCCGCTACTTCTTCCGGATAAGGGCCGACAACGCCATGCCCGCGATGGCGGCAACAGCCGCAATGACCACAACCAAAACAAACACCCAGATGGAGCCTCCCTCATCTTCGACCGGAACCGTCATGGATTCAGGAGTCACTTCTTCTACAGAAGCGAACAGCAGTCCCTTGATATGAGAAACGATGCCGGACTTGTCCAGCGTGTCGGCATAGCCAAGAGACTTGTTGATCTTCTGGTGGGCATCCCAGAACAATTCCACGACCTGATCTTCCACAGCCTCGCGAGAAGAACCTTCCCTAAACAAGTCGCCCAAGGCATTGGAAAACTCTATCAATATTCCTTCGATAGCCACCCATTCCGGAATGTTCGGGAAAGACTTTCCGGTTTTCATGGTTTCAATAATCTTGGAATAGCGGGCGTCCTTGTCCCAGATGTTCACGATGCTTTCGTCGGCAGGCAAGAAACCTACCTGTCGGGTGTAGGCGTCCATGTTGTCGGCCCGGAGCAGGTAGCAGAGAAGCCGTTCTGCAGCAGGCCTGTGAGCCTTGGGCAACACCAGATGGCTTCCGCCTACAAAAGAAACGATTCCCGAGTGCCCCGCCAGAGGCTCCACGATGGTTATTCCGTCTTCGGCGATGGGCGAATCCTTGAGGCCGCCGTCCTTGCTTGCAATTTCCATCTGGCGGATAATTTCGGAGGTGCCGTACAGCACCAGCTGCCCGCCACCGATAAACCGTTCCGTTTCCTGCACGGAATTTTCGTCCAGACCGTAAGGGGAAATTTCCCTATCAGCAAAAATCCTGAGGTAGTAGGCCAACCCCTTGAGGGTCGTAGAATCCAGCAGGGCGCTGCGGTAACCTGCAGAAGTCTTCGTGATGAAATCTCCGCCAAAGCTCCAGATGAAGGGCGCCATGTGTTGCGGGCCGGTCCAGTCCCCCTTTCCGGGCAGGGCGAAGGGCGCCACCTTGGCTGCACTATCGGAACCGCCAGCGGCGTTTTTCGCGAAAGCCCGCAGCACGCCGATAAATTCGGAGTAAGAATCCACCTCCTCTTTTTTCAGCGCAAGTTTTTTCCACATCTTCTCGTTGGCATACAAGGCCCTCACGTCCACAAACCACGGGAAAGAATACACCAGGGAATCCTGGGGCAAGCGGGCCGCCTTGAAGCTCTCCCTAAAGAATCGTGTAGCCCCTACCTGTTCCAGGTAGGCGTCCAGGGGTTCAATCGCCCCGGACGAAGCAAAGAAAGGAACCCAGGTAGAGCCCAACTGCAAAACGTCCGGGCCATTGCCGTTCGCTGCCGCAGAATCTGCGCCGCTCAACGCCTTGGAAATTTCGGCAAAGGCTTCGCCCCAATTCAAGAACCTGATGCTTACAGGGATTTTCGTTTCGCGCTGGAACCGTTTGACAATGCGCCCAAGCGCCCGCTGGGAACCGATACCGTTGTCCATGACCCAAAGGGAAAGGGTTTCGTCCGGAGACGCCACCAGGGCAGGCTGCGATGCCAGAGAATGCACCGGAAAAAGGCACACCAGGGCAAGCGTCAAGACGGTAGAAACATTTTTTGCAAACCGGGTCATTTGGCGAACCGTTTGAAATCCTCGAAGAAACTCGGGTAAGTCTTGTTCACACAAGCGGGGTCCAGAATCTTGATGGACACGCCACCCAAGGAAACAAGGCTAAAACACATGGCCATGCGATGGTCGTTGTAAGTCTCGATGGAGGCGCTCTGCAAATCTTTTGGCGGGGTCACCGTGATAGAGTCCATCGATTCGCGAACTTCGGCGCCAACCTTGCGGAGCTCTGCGGCCATAGCGGCAATGCGGTCCGTCTCTTTCACGCGCCAGCTGGCAATACCCGAAATGGTCATGGGACCGTCGGCAAAAAGCGCAAGTACGGCAAGAGTCATGGCAGCATCGGGAATTTCTACGGCGTTGAATTCGCCGAGACTCTTCAGCTTGCCCTTGGGTCCTGTGCATTCCACCCAGTCGGGGCCAAGCTTTACCTGCACGCCCATACGCTCCAGCACATGCACAAAGGCAAGGTCTCCCTGGATACTTTCGGAACCCATGCCCAAGACCTTGACGCAGCCTCCCGAGATGGCGGCGGCGGCCAGCGGGTAACTGGCAGAACTGGCGTCGCCCTCGACAGTGTAATCCCCCGGGCTCTGGTAAACGCCCTTGGGCACGTAGAAATCGGAAAGCCCTTCGTGCTTGACCTCTATACCGAAACGTTTCATCACGTCCAGGGTCAAAAGCACGTAGGGCGCCGAAATCAATTTTCCCTCTACATGAATGTGCAAGGGTTCATTGCAATAGGGCGCACAAATCAGGAGGGCCGTCAGGTACTGGCTAGAAATATTCCCGCGCACAGAAACAGAACCGCCCTTAAGCCCGTCCGCCTTGATGCGGACCGGCGGATAACCTTCCGTCTCCTCGTAGGAGACATCCGCTCCAAGGCTCTGGAGGGCTTCCACCAAATCCAGGATGGGCCGTTCCCGCATGCGTTCTTCGCCCCGCAAGACAAATTCCCCGTGACCAAGGGTCAGGGCCGCCGTCAAGGACCGCATGGCCGTGCCCGCGTTTCCGAGGAACAGCTCCACGGGAGCACCCGACTGAGTCGCAGGTGCATCCACGGGGCCAGCGTTTCCGCAGACTACCGCCTCCGAAAAATCATCCGAAAACTGGATTTCCACACCCAGCTTCTGCAGGGCCTCGCCCATGTAGCGGGTGTCGTCACTTTTCAGCAGGTTGTGCAACCTGGTTTTTCCGTTTGCCAGGGCCGAAATCAAAAAAGCGCGGTTCGTGATACTCTTGGAGCCCGGTAACTGGATAGTCCCCTCGAAGGACTTGAAAGCGGGCAACTGCTCAAAACTCTTGCGGAACTGAAAATCTTCCATACGTAAAAATTATACATTTTTAAGACGGAGCCGATGGAGCTCCACTCCGCAAAAGAGGCCGCAAAGGCAGCCCCTGCAAACCAGAGCCACGAGGAACCTATGGAACCAGAAATCACTACCAAGGAATTCGAAGTCCGCTTTTCGGATTGCGACCTCCACAGCCGACTGAAACTTTCCAACCTGTTCCTGTTCATGGAAGAAACCGCCATCGCCGACGCCGAGGCAAACGGTTTCGGCCTCTGGAAAATGATGAAGGCGGGCTACACCACCGTCATCACCCGCATCAAGCTCCGGATTTTGCACGTTCCCCTGTGGGGCGAAAAAATTTCCATTTCCACCTGGGCCAAGGAATTCTACAAAGACAAGGTGTGCCTCAAGGACTATTCTATCTTGGACGCCCGCGGGAACGCCATCGCCCAGGCCACATCGTCGTGGCTCCTGGTGAACCTCAAGACAGGCAAGTCCGAAAACCCGGCCAATAGCCCTTACCCCATCCCGCTGTTTCCGGGCAAGAACGCCCTACCCGAGATGATGGACATTCTGGACCCGAGTATCGACCCCGCCGTGGTGCAGCAGGAAACCGCCCACTACAGCGACCTGGACATGAACCAGCACGTGAACCACTGCCGCTATGTAGATTGGGTCACCGACGTGCTCAGCAAAGAAGAAATCAAGGACCGGGGCATCCGTTCCATACAAATGAACTACATCCAACAGATTCCCCTAGGCGAAAAGGTGAACCTGGTGCGCTTCAAGAACACCAACCACCACGCCTATATCTTTGGCATGAACGCCGCCGACATGACCAAGTGCCATTTCCAGGCCCGCATCGGGTTCAGGGACTAATCACGCCCATCCCCGGCCACAGTTCAAAGCAGGCGCTCCCGTCCTTATCCGTGCGGAAAAACCGCAGGGAATCGCCCAGCACGTATTTCAGCTTCTGCACGACCTGTTCCGACGGGTGGCCGTAAGGGTTTGTTGCCCCAACGCTTGCCACCGCATATTCCGGCGACACCTGCGCGAGGAACTGGAGACCGCTGCTGCCCGCTGACCCGTGATGCCCCACCTGGAGCAAGTCCGCCGTTAGGGTCGGCGACAGCTCCAGCAGACCGCGCTCCCCCAGGCTGTCCAGGTCGCCAGTCAAGAGGGCCGAAGCCTTGCCCCACGCCACCTGCAGCACGACGCTCCCGTGGTTTCCCGACACCACGTCATAGTCCGTAGGCCACAGCACCCGAATGTCCGGCACCTCCCCGAAACCGAGGTGGCTGCCACCAGACGAACCGGGCGCCAGCCCGAATTGTAAAGCGTCACCCCGCAGGAGCGTATCCACCGGAATTCCCCGCTTGTGAGCTATATACAGCACGCTATCCCGCCATACGCCGCCTGCCGTATCGGGCCCAACGAAAAGCCGCTTCACGCGGATATCCTTCAGCTCCACAAATCCGCCTACATGGTCCCGATGGTTGTGGCTCAACACTACCCACTCCAGTTCCCGGACGCCCCTGGCCCCGAGGCTGTCGGCCACTCCCACCGAATCGGGCCCCGCGTCATAGAGGGCGAACCGTCCGTCATGCTCCAGCAACACCGCAAGTCCCTGCCCCACGTCCAGCACCGTCACACGCAAGGGGCGTTCCTCCTCCCCCGCTTCGCTCACCCAGGTGCACCCCGCCGGCACAATGCAGCACAGGGCCGCAACAACGGCAATACATAAGGGCATCCTGGCCCAAACAACAAGATTCCGCAAAAAGCGAGTCATAAAACCTCCTAAAAAAAGATCCTTTACCTTTATAGACGCTTTTTTCGCCCCAAAAAAGCCTTGCTAAAAAAAATTTGCTATCTTTCCCACACAATGGCGAACAAGCCTCTGGAGACACTATGCAGTTACCCAAGTACAAAAAGAAAAAGCGCATCAAGCTGAAAATCTGCCAGGAACCTGGCTGCGGTCGCGAGTTCTGGGGCCACCCCATCGCCAAGTACTGCGAACTGCACCGCGACATCAAGCAGCGCCAGAAGCAGAAGAAGAGCATGGACAGCATCGAGTCCAAGAACATCATCTTCCGCCACAACTATACGGAGTCCATGGACCTCACCTTCAAGTGCTGCCTGGAAGGTTGCGACGAAAAGTTCACCATCAAGGTATTCCCCAAGCAGACGGTTTACCCCCGCTTCTGCATGGAGCACCGGAACGACTTCAAGCGGGAAAACTTCCTGCGCATCATGGCCAAAAAGGGGGGCGATTAACCACTAGCGCCCCTAAAACGGCCCTTTCCCCTTAAAAATGGAAACCACCCCTTGAAATTTGGGGTGGCTTTTTTATATTTGGGCTCACACTCATGGTGGGTGTAGCTCAATTGGTTAGAGTCCCAGATTGTGATTCTGGATGTTGTCGGTTCGAGTCCGGTCACCCACCCTTAGAAAAGGACCCCACGAAAGTGGGGTCTTTTTGCGTCAATCAGACTCAGAGCCGTCTTTCAGCACAATGATCTTTACATCGATTGACCAATAACACAAAAACGCGCCACCATCATCAACGCGCGTTATGGCCACCTTGTACATAAGATTGTCTTCACTAAGAGCATAAACGTAAGATGTCTTATCATATTTTGTCGACACAGAATCATTAGCAACAGCACCCTCAAAAACAAAGCCACGGGCTCCCAAGGTATCAACTAAATTCTTAGCCAACTTTTCCCTATAGGTATCACCAGAAGGGTCCTGTCTAGAACTTAAGAACCAGACTTCCTGTTTTCCTCCCTCAAGACTTATATATCCAGTCATAGTATAATTCGAGTCAAAAAAATTAAGCTTACCAGGCAGTTCTTTAAGAGTGTCTTCAGGATCAACATGGTCAAAGGGATTAAAAATGGAACTAGAAGAGTTCACCGTAGATGAGCAAGACTTCGCATTGTCCTGCGAACTTGACGAAACACTTTCATCACTCGACTCCAATTCATTCGAAGAACTACTCAAAACTGTCGTCTCGCTAGAAAGTATCGTTTCGCTTGAAAGAGTCGTTTCGCTTTCTCCATTCGGTCCCGCGCTACTTGCATCATCGAAACAAGCGCATAACATGGAAACAAACGCAAAAAATGCTAAAATCTTGTAAACACTTTTCATGATTAAAAAAATAAGTTCCAAAGCATTTCCTGTCAACACAAGCAAGCCCCCGGGTGTTAACCGGGGGCGGTTGCGAGAGCGAGGGCTAACCAGAGAATCACTTCCCGAATTTAGCCCGAGCGGTCGTTTAAGAGAGCCTAGAAATCATGTAACCGGCGCAGACTGCGGTACCGATCACGCCGGCCACGTTCGGGCCCATGGCGTGCATCAGCAAGAAGTTCTGCGGGTCATACTTGGCACCTTCCACCTGGGAAACACGTGCAGCCATCGGCACGGCGGACACGCCTGCAGAACCGATGAGCGGGTTCACGGGGTTCTTCGGGGAGCACCAGTTCATGATCTTCGCGAGGAAGAGGCCGGCCGCGGTGGAGAAACCGAAGGCCACAACGCCCATAGCGATAATCATGAGGGTCTGGGGTTTGAGGAAGATGTCGGCAGACATGGTGAGACCCACGGAAGTACCGAGGAAGATAGTCACGATGTTCATGAGTTCGTTGGAAGAGGTCTTCACGAGACGTTCCACGACGCCGGCTTCCTTGAAGATGTTGCCCAGCATGAGCATGATGATAAGGGCAGAAGCGTCGGGCACCACGAGGATGCAGACGATCATCACCATCACGGCGAACACGATGCGTTCGGCCTTGCTCACCTGACGGAGAGCCTTCATGCGGATCTTGCGTTCCTTGTCGTTGGTCATGAGCCGCATGATAGGCGGCTGGATGAGCGGGACAAGAGCCATGTAGGTGTAGGCCGCCACGGCGATAGGTCCGATGAGGTGCTTTGCAAGTTTGTTCGCAGTAAAGATGGAGGTGGGACCGTCGGCGCCGCCGATGATACCGATGGAGGCCGCTTCACCGAGAGTAAAGCCACCGAAAGCCACGGCACAGAACATGGTCGCGAACACGCCGAACTGGGCGCCACCGCCAAGAAGCAGCGTGCGGGGGTTGGCGATAAGCGGTCCAAAGTCCGTCATGGCGCCCACGCCCAAGAAGATAATGGGCGGGAACAGTTCCAGATGGATACCCTGGCTGATGTAGTAGTAGAGGCCGGCAGTGGGCGTGAACATGCCTTCGATGCTCCAGCCGCCGTCGTAGAACCCGGCACTCGGGATATTCACCGCCAGCGCGCCGAGGGAAATCGGCAAGAGCAGCAGCGGCTCGTACTTTTTGACAATCGCCAAGTACATCAGGACGAAACTCACGATCCACATAATCACCATAGGACCGGTGACGTATGCGAATCCGGTGTCGCCTGCGAACTCAACGACCGAATTTAAGAGTGAACTCATTTAACTGTACCTCTTAGGCAATGGTCATGAGGGTCTGACCGTCAACGACGGTATCGGTTTCCTTGACGGCGATGGAGTTCACGGTACCGGCGCAAGGAGCCACCACCGGGTTTTCCATCTTGAGGGCTTCGATGATAGCCACTTCCTGGTTGGCTTCAACCTTATCGCCGACCTTGACCTTCAGCTTGAACACGGAACCGGCCAGCGGGCACTTCACTTCGGTACCACCAGCTGCGGCGGGAGCTGCGGCAGGAGCGGCAGCGGGGGCAGCGGCCACGGGAGCAGCAGGAGCTGCGGCAACGGCGGAATCAAGAACTTCTACTTCGACGTCGTAGGTCTTGCCTTCGAAACTGATACGGACTGTTTTCTTCATTTTGATTTTTCCTGGCTTTAAGCCTGTTGAGTTTTAAAAGGTTATCCTTACTTGACAATCGTCCAAGCAGGGGAGTTAATGTTTCTGTAGGCGGTCACGCGGCAGGGCTGACCAATGGCCTGGGTCGCAGCGGCGGTCACCAGGGCAAGGAACTGATCGTTGGTCATGCCGGGGTGTTCTTCCAGGGCGGCCACGGCAGCAATGCCGAGGAAAGCCTGGAGCTGCTTGTTGGTGAAGCCCGGGTGCACGCTCTTTGCGTTCGGGTCCCAGTCACAGTGGGCAGGGCCGATAGCGGCAGGAGCAGCGGCGGCAGCGCTAGCGGGAGCAGCCTTGACCGCAGGTGCCGGAGCCTTGGTCTTGTTGAGACCCAGCTTCGCCATAATGAAGTTCATGAGGTAGCAGAGCACCGTGAGGCCAATGATAACCACCATCACCACGATGAGGCCCGTGGCCTGGAATTCAACCAGAGAGCCGATGCTAAAGGTATCGGATTTGCCCTTGCAACCCTGTTCGATGGAATAGTCATTCTTGCAGTAGGTGGAACCCAGCTTCGCCTTGGCGATGGGGAGCACCTTGTGGCCGGCGGCGTTCTCGATAGAATCACGCACATCACGGGCAAGCACTGCCTGTTCATAAGTCTTATAAAGTACAGCATGGTTGCCGGCATGAGTTTCCACAATCTTGTAGACCATGGAAGTATCCATACCCGGCATGGAAAGTTGCGCCTGAACCTGGGCAGCATCGGAGGCCGGCATAAGCGCGAGTTGCTCATCAATCGCTTTGCCAAAACCTGCTGCAGCCGGTTCGCTTGCAACGAGCGCCGGTTGTTCAGCCGGTTCGACTGCAGTCGCAGGAGCTGCATTCAAAGATGCAGAATCCACGGTCTGGACAGAAGAATCAGCTGTGATTTGTTCTGTTTCGTTCATTAGGATTTAGTCCATTTTTAGGTTGTTAATCAACGGAGCAGAATTTAGAAAAAAACGCCCTTCCGCATAGACAAAAACAAAAAAACGACCCCAAAAGGGCCGTTCTTCAAACTCAGCCTCCCCAGTAGATGTTACCTCCACTCAGGAGCGGGCTGCCACCTCCATCGAAAATAATGACCGGACCGCCTTCCCCCAGTAGATATCATCGCCTCGCCCTTAGCGTTCCGCACAGGGTAAGCGTAGGTGGACATCAGTATCGCGTAGATACTACGGATTTTCGCATGTCGTGATGAATTCATACCAAAATTACAACAAAATAATTTTCGCGTCCGGACCAGGAAAATTTCCAGAAATTATGCAATCGTCAAGATGTTGCTGAAGCCAGTCACCTTGAAAATGTCGTTGATGTCGGAATTCACGTTCTTCACAATCATCTGGCCCTGCTTGCTCATGACCTTCTGGGCCATAAACAAGATTCGAAGTCCTGCCGAAGAAACGTAGGCCAGGTTCTGGAAATCAAACACCAGGGTTTTCACCCCGTCCAGTTTGCCCACGACTTCCGCTTCCAGCAGCGGGGCCGTCAAGGTATCCAGGCGCCCTTCAAGGGCAAGGGTCAGCTTATCGTTTTCAGTAGTCTTGGTAATCTGCATAAGATTGTTCCTTTTTTATTTATAAAGTCTTGGTGATGGCCAGTTCGTTCTTGTCGCCGTTCCTGCGGTAACACACGCTGTCCATGGTCTTTTTCACAATGAATATCCCGAGGCCCCCGATGTCCCTTTCTTCAAGAGGCAGGGTCACGTCAGGGTCCGCCTGCTTGATAGGATCGTAGGGCTTACCGTTGTCGATAAAGGTTAGCCTTGCCGAAAGCGTCGCCTTGCGGACTTCCACAATCAAGGTCACCTCGGTAGCACCCGAGAACTTGACAATGTTACTGTAGA
>JAFVTX010000070.1 GCA_017503015.1 Fibrobacter sp.
TATCATCTGCGCCCTGAAGGGCTACAGTTTCTGGCGCTCCTTCCCCATTATCGCCGAATACCTTCCGGGAGCCACCGCCTCCAGCCTGAACGAGGCGAGACTTGCCCGCGAAGAGATGAACAAGCAGGTCCACGTGTTCGCGCCGGTCTATGCCGACGACGAAATCGACCAGATATTGAGCCTTGCTGACCACATCACCTTCAACAGCTTTAGCCAGTGGATGCGGTTCAAGGACAAGACCTTAGCAGCGGGTGTCAGCGCCGGCATCCGGGTGAATCCGGAATTTTCTACCGTAGAAACCGACATCTACAACCCCTGCGGAAAGTTTTCCAGGCTGGGCGTTACCGAACGTGAATTCAAGCCGGAACTGTTGGACGGTATCGAGGGTCTGCACTTTCACGCCCTGTGCGAACAGGACGCCGACGCCCTGGATGGAGTGCTGAAGGCTTTTGAAGCGAAGTTCGGAAAGTTCCTGGCCCAGATGAAATGGGTGAACTTCGGAGGCGGCCACCACATTACCCGCAAGGACTACCACCGGGAACAGCTGGTACAGATTCTGAAAGATTTCCGAAGCCGCTACCCCCACCTGCAGGTCATCCTGGAACCGGGAGAGGCCGTAGGTTGGCAGACCGGCGAACTGGTGGCCACGGTAGAAGACATTGTCCACAACGAGATGGACATCGCCGTGCTGAACGTGTCTATCAGCGCCCACATGCCCGACTGCCTGGAAATGCCCTACCGGCCCACCATTACCGGAGCGGGAATGCCCGGCGAAAAGCAGTTTACATACAAGATAACAGGCGGCACCTGCCTTGCCGGCGACCAGCTTGGGGATTTCTCCTTTGACAAGCCCCTAAAAGTCGGTGACCGGATTATCTTCGAAGACATGATCCACTACACCATGGTGAAGACCACCTTCTTCAATGGCGTGCGTCACCCGGACATCGGCATGTTCGACAAGGAAGGAAAGTTCCACCTGTTGCACAGGTTTACCTACCAGCAGTTCAAGGAAAAGCTGTAGGCGTTAGAATGGTATTCAACAGCGAACAAGAGACATACGACTGGGCGGTCGGTTTCGGGAAAACCCTGAAACCGGGCGACATGGTGGCGCTGTATGGCAACCTGGGGGCAGGCAAGACCGTCATCAGCCGGGGCGTGTGCAAGGGGCTTGGCTTTGACGGGAACGTGTGCTCCCCCACCTACACCCTGCTCCACGAATACCCCAACGACCCGCCCATTTTCCACTACGACCTTTACCGCCTGGAACCGGGCACAGACATCTGCGAAGTGGGCCTGGAACCCGACTACCTGGGAAAGGGAATCACCCTTATCGAATGGCCCGAACGCCTGGAAGAGAACACAGCGGGCATTACCCACATCATCAAGATTGAAATTCTCTCCGAAACAAGCCGCGAAGTCACGCTAGAAAAAATTGGAGCCGAACCATGAAAGCCATTACCCTGAAGGCCGGACGCGAAAAGTCCGCTCTCCGTTACCACCCGTGGATTTTTAGCGGAGCTATCGACGAAGTTATCGGAGACCCTGAACTTGGCGAGACAGTAGAGGTTTATAGCTTCAAGAGCGACTTCTTGGGGCTTGCAGCGTATTCGCCCAAATCCCAGATCCGTGGGCGTTTCTGGACGTTTGGCGAGAAAGCGAACATCGATCGGGAATTCTTCAGCGATATTCTGGACCGGGCCATCGCCGCCCGCAAGAGTCGCGGTTTTGACATCGAAGACAAAGAAAGCGCCTTCCGCCTGATCAACGCCGAAAACGACGGCATTCCGGGCTGCATCATCGACAAGTACGCCGACATCTATTCTGTCGAAATCTTGGCCGCCGGTGCCGAAGTCCACCGGGAAACGATTTACGAACTGCTGGCCGAAAAGACCCACTGCAAGGGCATCTATGAGCGCTGCGATTCCGACGTGCGCAAAAAAGAAGGCCTGCCACTGCGCACAGGTGTAGTCTACGGCGAAGTGAGCGACGAACCTGTAATCATCAACGAAAACGGAATCTTCTTCCCCATCGACGTCAAAAACGGACACAAGACCGGTTATTACCTAGACCAGCGGGATGCCCGCCGCCGCATCGGTGAACTTTCCAAGGGAAAGAAGGTCCTGAACTGCTTCTGCTATACTGGCGGTTTCGGACTTTACGCTCTCCGCGGCGGTTGCGAAAAAGTTTACCAGGTGGACGTTTCCAAGGACGCCCTGAAGCTTGCGAAAGAAGGCATCATGCGAAACAAGCTCAGCACCGCACATGCCACCCACGTAGAAGCGGATGTTTTCCAGTACCTGCGCAAGTGCCGCGACAAGGCCGAAACTTTCGACCTCATCGTGCTGGACCCGCCCAAGTTCGTGGAAAGCAAGGACAACCTGCAGAAGGGCGCCCGGGGCTACAAGGACATCAACCTGCTCGCCATGAAACTGTTGGCCGAGGGCGGCATGCTGGCAACGTTTAGCTGTTCGGGCCTTATGGAGATGGACCTGTTCCAGAAGATTATCGCCGATGCCGCCGCCGATGCACATCGGCGCGTTCAAATCATTGAACGTTTCGGCCAACCCGCCGACCACCCCGTGAATACGGCTTTCCCCGAAGGGCAGTACCTAAAGGGACTGCTCGTTCAGGTGGTGTAAAATCAGTCTATATCATGCTAGATGGCGTGTCTGAGCACGCCATGACGTTTTATTTTCTTGACAACGTTCGTAACAGTTATTTCTTGAACCGCTTTATATCCGTGCGGTTCTTGCCGTCGGAAACCACCACGTGGTAAACGCCCGAGGCAAGGTCCTGTACATCTATGGTCGTACTATGCACAACCCGTTGTCGCATCACCTCGCGTCCCCTTAAATTTAAAACGCGGATTTCGGCACCCCTGCTAAAAGCATTGCCCAATTCTACAGACAGATTGCCATTTGTGTAACGAATAGATGTTCCATAAGAATACGCATTTGGGTCAGATGCTAGAGCCTCCGGTCCATCAGGACTGTCGGGTTCCTGGGTTTCCTGGGGCAAAATTCTCCACATCTGGTTCCATTCCCAATCGTCGGCCCAACTCTGCACTACCCGTTCGCCATCAGTTGTAGCACGCAGGTACATGTTGCTGTTCTGCATTTTCATGCGCACCACGGTTCCCTCATAGCCCGCCTGCTTTTCCATAATCACCTTCTGATGGGCACCGCCGTTCCACTGGTAGAGCCCCATGGTGACACCCGCATCTTTCGATTCATTGGGAACATCAATGGAAAGGTCTCCGAAACCGAAACGGAAAGTTGTCGAAGAAAGAGGCGTTACCACCACCAAGGCACTGTCGCTATCGCAGTCCCCCAGAGCTAATTTATTTTCTGACGTGCGAACCATGCAGGTGCCAAAGTTCATGGAGAAAATCTTCACCGTATCGGGCTTGGCGGGTTTCGCCTGCCACACGCGAATCCAGTCCGCTTCGAAGTAGGCGGGCTTGTCCGCCGTAATTTCGATGTCGTCGCCCGCCCAGCCCCCAATGGACAAGTTTACAATGATGTACTGCGCCGTAAGCTGGCTGATTTCGGTCGGGCGGTTGTAACTGGCAAACCTCTTGTCATCAAAGTAAAAGCTGAGGGTAGATTCGTCCCACTCTACGCCGTAATTGTGAAAATCTGCGGAGCGGTCCACATCATCGTCCTTGTGTCCACCAAAGGAGGCCTCGTGATCCCAAGCCGAACCGTGGCCGCTGTACCAACTGGAATCCGTATAGTGCAGATAGTAATGGTGCTGCTTGCGAGATGCCGGAATTTCCAGAATGTCAATCTCCGGAGGCCATCCGTCTTGCAAAGTCCAAAAAGCAGGCCAGGTCCCTTTTTGCGACGGAGCCTTGAAACGGCCCTCGATGTAGCCGTACTTGACCTCGAAATGCCCCCTGGTGTCGATAGCCCCCGAAGTGTAATCTACCGGGATTTCTTTGTTGTTAAATTTAGCCTTGCGGCCGTTGGCATCGGGATGGGTTTTCTTTTCACCCTTGAGTTTCAGGGTGCCATCGGAGACAATGACATTTTCTTCGGCACAGTAGGCACGGTGGTTGTGGGTGGGGCCCCAATTGTAGGTCGGGTTCCACTTGCTCTTGTCGAGAGAAGTCCCGTCGAAGTTATCTTCGAACACCTTTTCCCAACCACCGAAATTAGCAGGTGGCTCTGCAAAGGAAAGGGACACCGCGATGGCAGCCAGTAGAACTACAAACAACATACCAGACCTCGTTTACCCAACCCAACAAAGCCCTAGGTATGTAAAATATACCTACGAATAAACTTTTTTCAAAGAGAAAAGATTTTTACAAAGCAAAAAAAACAAAAGCAAAACTACCGCTTGCGACGCGGGAGTTCACTCTTGTGGTTCTCAAGCCACACGGCATCTTCCAAAGCGCGCTGCGCCTCTGTCGCCCAGTCGGAGTCGGGATATTGCTGCACCACTTCGCGGTAGCGGGAAGCGGCACTGTGGAAATCGCGAAGTTCGCGATAAATGTTACCCATTTGGAGCAGGGCAAAATAGCGGTCTTCGGGAGAAAGTTCCGTTTCAAGCATTACCTTGTAAACCTGCAGGGCTTCTTCGAAACTGCCCGACTTGAAAAGGTCGTTGGCTCGGGCGATAGAATAGGCCTTGGCCGGAGCCGGAGCGATTTTCTGGGCCGTAGCTGCAGGTGCCGTTTCCGGCGCTGCAGACACTTCCTGACCGGCAGGGGCCGTAGAATCAGCAGGAGCATTTTTCATTTCGGCCAAGCGAGCTTCTACGGCCTTGCGGAACTCACCGTTAGGGCCAGCCTTCTTGATGTAGGCCGCCAAGGACTTCTTTTCCAAATCCGTCTTGTTCTGGGCCTTGTAAATAAGGGACATATAGTAGTGGACATCGGCAGCACCGTCCTTGTACTCCTTGCCCTTGTTCAAGTTGAATTCTGCCTTGTCGTATTCTCCCATCTTTAGGCGGGTAACGCCGGCGTAATAGTAGGCACCCACGTGCCCCGGAGTCTTTTTCAGCACTTCACGCCACATCTTGGCGGCATCTTCGTACTTACCCTGAGCAAGAAAAGCCTTGCCCTTTTCAAAAGGATCGTCGGAATTTGCGGCAGGAGTCTCGGCAGCAGGAGCCGATGCGGCTGGTTGTGCAGACGCAGCCTGTGCGGCTTCGGGAGCGGCAGTTTGCGTTGCCGGAGTGGCTTGTACAGGAGCCTGCTGGGCAGGCTCAGCAGCAACGGTCTGTGCGGGAGCAGGTTGAGGTGCAGGAGTTGCCTGTGCGGGCTGTTCAGCAGCAGGAGCGGCCTGGGGAGCAGCCTCCTGTACCGGTGCAGGGGCTTGTTCAGATGTCTGCGCCGTTGCGGCAGGAGCGGGCTGTTCCGGCGCGGTCGCGGCAGGAGCAGCAGGTGCGGCGGCCTGTTCTGCAACCGATTCCGTCACTACAGGCTCAGGGGGCCTGTTCTTCGGGTCCTTTGCAAGCTCGGCTTCGGCCTTGGCCTTTTGGCCCAGCTTTTCATAAACTTTCGCCGCACCTTCGTAGGCGGCACTCATAGTCGGCGTGAACTTGTAGGCCAGGCGGTAATTGGCCAAAGCCCTGCTGTAGTCGGGCTTGGGCATCTTGATATAGACTTCGGCGGCGGCAAAGTAGGCGTCGGAATTCTGAGGCTGTTCAGCGAGGACCGCACGGTATTCACCGAGGGCCTTTTCGTATTCACCCTGGGCGAGGAATCGGGCACCCTGTTCAAAACGAGGATCGTCAGCAAAAGACGCACCTATCAGGAGCGCCAACGCAATAAAAGGAACGCGGATATTCATACGTAAAAAAGATACAAAAAATCCCCGGCCCACATTTGTGAAGTCGAGGATTTTTATAGGAGATCCCCGCCTACACGGGGATGACAATCGGGACGAACCGACTACTTCTTCGGGAGCACCACCGGCTTGCCAAAGTCCACGTTGGTCTTCTTGCCGAGCAAGAGAGCACGGGTCTTGAGAGGCAGGCCGAAGCAGCGGATGAAGCCCGTTGCGTCCTTCTGGTCGTACATGTCAACATCGGTGAATCCGCCGAGGCCCATGTCGTAGAGGCTGTAGGGGCTCTTGATGCCGGCCGGGATGATATTGCCCTTGTAGAGCTTGAGGGTCACGTCACCGGTAACAACCTTGTTCACTTCAGCGAAGAAGGCGTCCATAGCCTGGCGGAGCGGAGTGAACCACTGGCCATTGTACACGAGGTTCGCGTATGTCATAGACATCTTCTGGGCTTCGAACAAAGTTTCCTTGTCGAGCACGAGCTGTTCAAGGCATTCGTGAGCCTTGTACAGGAGCGTGCCACCCGGAGTTTCGTACACGCCGCGGCTCTTGAGGCCAACGAGGCGGTTTTCGACGATGTCCAACAGACCGCAAGCGTTCTTGCCGCCAATCTTGTTCAGGAACTCGAGAAGTTCCACGGCTCCCATCTTCTTGCCGTTGATAGCAACCGGATTACCCTTTTCGAAGGTAATCGTCACGTGGTCGGCCTTGTTCGGGGCCTTCTCGTAGGTAGCGGTGTGCTTGAGGAATTCGTACTTGTGTTCCTGTTCCGGGAATTCCAGGACACCACCTTCGTGAGAGAGGTGCCACAGGTTGCCGTCTTCGGAGTAAATCTTCTTCTTGCTGATGCCGTTCAGCGGAATCTTGTGGGCGGCGGCGTAGTCGATAGCGTCTTCGCGGCTGTGGAAGTGCCACTTGGGGTCCTTCCACGGAGCGATGACTTCCAGCTTCGGGTTCAAGGCGGCGTAGGTCAGTTCGAAACGGACCTGGTCGTTACCCTTACCGGTAGCACCGTGAGCCACAGCGTAGGCGCCTTCCTTTTCGGCAATCTTCACCTGGTACTTGGCGATGAGCGGACGGGCGAAAGAAGTACCCAGGAGGTAGGTGCTTTCGTACTTTGCACCGGCACGGACGGTGGGCCAAACGTAGTCTTCGAGGAATTCCTTCTTGAGGTCGAGAACGTAGCACTTGCTGGCACCGGTCTTCAAAGCCTTGTCTTCGAGGGCCTTAGCGTCCGGGAAGTCGTTCTGACCGAGGTCGGCGGCGAAAGCGATCACTTCGCAGTCGTAGTTTTCCTTGAGCCAGGGAATGATGATACTCGTATCGAGTCCACCGCTATAGGCGAGGACCACTTTTTTCTTGGATTCTTTCTTAGCCATTTTTTTGTCCTTTTAGGAAAAATTTAGACAAGGAAAATATAGAATTTAGATTCCGGCTCGGAGGCCGGAATGACGCTTTTATCCCACATTTTTTATAGAGTTATTTCACGTAAATTCGTTGCGGAATGTCTTTCTCCGCCGGGCGGCCCAGCAGGTCGAAATGCCGGACCGGCACGTTTTCCGGAGATGGGCGGTAAGTCCGCCGGATAGCCGCCGGAGCAGTCTCCCCGCTAGAACTACTCCATCCAGGATTTGCCGTCGAACTGCTAGGTCCTGAATTTGAAGACGAGCTAACTAGTCCCAGGCTCGAAGACGAACTTCCGCCCACATCGGTTTCACCATCAAGGGGTGCCGTCGGGTCAATTTCACGGACGGACACATACTTGTAATACGGGTGGTCGTTGTCGCTACGCATGATAATAGCGTCCCCGGCCTGCAGGATGGCCGCCTTGGCATCTGTATAACTGCAGCCGTCAATGGTCGCCGTACCGTAAGACGCCCCGGACCAGTCCGCTCCCGAATCTTCGGCAACGCCCACCAGTTCCCACTTGCCCGGTGGAGTAGCGTTAGTGGTTGAATCGATATAGAGTTCCAGACGCACCGTAGAAGCATCCTTGTTATAGACAACGTATTTCATGCCTATCCACTTGCCCACCGGCAAGACGGCACTACCCCACAACGGGTCTTGGTGTCCAACTCCGGTTCCGCTCCTGTAGTAGCTTCCCGGATGCCTCCATTCCTTCTCGAAATCCCACTTGCCGTCGTTCCTGAACCTTGCGTAATAGGTGTGAGCATCACAATCGTTTCCACCAGTGGAGCCATGCCCCAGGGCGCCGCTGCGCACTCCCACCACCATGCCACCATAATCTTTTCCACCCAGAGCATCGCGCTTGAAGTAGCCCGTATATTCCACATTCAAGAATTTTTGCTTGTGGTCTGCCCAACTCTGTTGTCCGTTGATATGGAAACGTGGGCCGCTACCCAGCATTTGCATGGTTCCCTGACCATCTACATAGAAACCTCCCCCATCGGAACTGCGGTCATCTGTCCACTGGGTAGGATCCTGAGCATCGCCCGCCCAGTTGGCAAGGGAACGAGCTTTTCCATTGGCCCAATGCCTGGAATCCCAGGAATAGGAGCCTTCCTTGGTCTTGAAAAATTTCTGGAAACCGAAAACATCGGTAGCCTCTTCGGCCTCTGCACACACGGCAATGGCCCCAGCTACAAGCAGGACACTCAAACTTTTTCTCATTACAAGAACCTCCGCATTCCAATATATTTTCAAAACGCTCCAAAGTCAAGATTTTTTTCGTTTTCTATATTCGGAACATGCATCTTTCCGACAGGGCCATAGGCTACATTTCCATGCTTGCCATTATAGGCATCATCGGACTTATTGCCCTTGGCATGTTCAGGGCCCACCACAAAGAGAGCCATTGGGCCATCGTAGATTTCGACGAGCTGGGTTCCCTACAAACCGAAGACGTGGTGGTTGTCCGAGGCTACAGGGTGGGTGTCATCAACCAGGTCAAGTGGCTTGGGGACCGTGCACGGGTCGTCATCAACTTTGACGAACCCCTGACGATTCGCGAAGGAACCCAGTTCAACAACGTGAACTACGCCCTGATGGGGCAACGCCGCCTAGAAATCACCCTTTCCCCCACAGGAAAGGTACTCCCCCAGGGACACATCCACCAGGGGCATTTCGAACCGGGTATTGCCGAAGCGCTTCGGCTCATGGAAAACGTGAACCAGCAACTGGCCAGCGTCCGCATGATGATACGGACTATCACCAAGGGAGACCGCAAGCACCCTTCGGCACAGAAAATTTACGAAAAGGTCATGGGCACCCTGGAAGGAATCATCACGAATTCCGAGAACACCCTGAACGCCCTGAACCCGAAGCTGAACCAGCTGTTTGACCAGACCAACGTGGCCTCCGAATACCTGATCAACCTGACAGGCCAGGCGGATTCCGCCGTGAAATTCGTCACCGCCGTGACCAACGAAAAAATCCAGAAGGCAAACGAAATCATCTACGCCCTGAACCAGGGCACGGAAAAGGCCAGCCAGGTCATTACCGAAATAGAAAATTCCCCCTCCATGAACGAGCTTCTCACCACCAAGCAGGCCGTGGACCAGCTGGTAAACATCATCGAAAAGTTCAACGCCCTGGTAGCCGCCATCGACACCAAGGGAATCAAGATGTACGACGAAAACGGCAAGCCCGTAAAGCTGTTCACCTGGAAAAAGACCAACCTGGTAGGAAAAACCGCACGCCAAAAGGCCAAGGAACGTGCGGAAAAAGGCGAGCGCCTTCCGGATTAGCCCATGGAACTCTCTCAGTTACCGGGACTGGGTCCCAAACGCGTCCAGGCCCTCCGCAAGGCGGGCTTCAACAGCATCGCAGACCTGCTCTACAACGTCCCCCGCAACTACCTGGACCAGACCAAGGTTACCGCCATCAAGGACTGCAAGGCCGGAGAGCGGGCGGTTCTTATCGGCACCGTCGTCCGGTCGGGAATTATCCGCGGCCGCAGGAACCGCTTTGTTGCCACCCTTACCGACGGCACCGGCGAAATGAGCCTCCTGTTCTTCCAGGGCACGAGCTATTGGGCAAAGCGCATCCAGAACGGCTCCAAGTGGCTGGTTTCGGGAGCGGTAGGCGAATACCGCGGGCTGCAGATGAGCCACCCCGACATGCAGCCCTTTGACGACGACCAGGAATTCAGTGGCGCAATCCTGCCGGTGTATTCCATCAGCGAAGCCTGTCGGGAAGCCCGGATGGAACAGAAATTCTTTCGAGGACTGTACAAGACCATTTTCAAGTTCCCGGGACTTACCCTGCCGGGACTCTGCCCCAGGGAACTGACGGACTACCTTCGCTTTGCCCCCGTCATGGAGAACCTGCGGACGCTACACCTGCCAAAGGAATTCCCCGCCATCTACAAGGCCAAGCGGGAAATGAAAATCCTGGAGTTGCTCCCCTTCTGCCTCCGCATGGTGAAACGTCGTGAAAACCAACGGCTCCGTGGGCACGAGCGGCAGATCGACCTGGGCACCGTCATGAAAATCCGGGCAGCCCTCCCCTTCCAGCTGACAGGCGGGCAAGAGAGCGCCCTCAACACCATCATCGACGGACTCAACGGGAAAAAGCAGTTCCACGCCCTGCTGCAGGGAGACGTAGGCTGCGGCAAGACCGTTGTGGCCATGCTGGCCATGATGGCGGTATGCGGCTCCGGCGAGCAATGCGCCCTGATGGTGCCTACCGACATTCTGGCACGGCAACACTACAAGTCGTTAAAGCCCTTCTTCGAGGCGGCAGGGCTCCGAGTGCAACTTTTGGTGGGCGCCACCGGCGCCGCCGAACGCAAGCAAATCTTGGGAGAACTCCAGATGGGGCTCTGCAACGCGGTCATCGGGACCCACGCCCTCTACAGCAAGGACGTGACATTTTCCAAGCTGGGCTTTGTCATCATCGACGAGCAGCACCGCTTTGGCGTAGGCCAGCGGGAAGCGCTACTTTCCAAGGGGGACTACCCCGACATGCTGGTCATGAGCGCCACGCCCATCCCGAGAAGTCTCGCCATGACGCTGTACGGCGACCTGAAGGTCATTTCCATCAAGGAAAAACCCGCAGGACGCAAGCCCATCAAGACAAGGCTTGTCTCGGCAAGCAAGCGCGACGACATGAAGCGTTTCATCTGCGGCGAAGCCTTGAAAGGAAACCTCTGCTACTGGATTGCGAGCCGCGTGGAATCCGGCGATGGTTCGGCAAGCTCACCAACCGGAGAAAGGAGTATCCGCAGCGTGGACGAGATTGTCGCGGAACTCCGGAATTTTGCGGCAGGCATAAACGGCGCAACAGCAAACGCCGGAACAAACGGTGCGCCCCTGGTGGTAGAGGGCGTCCACGGCCAGATGGACGAATCCGAAAGGGACGCCATCATCGCCCGCTTTGCGACAGGACAGATCCACATTCTGGTGGCCACTACCGTCATCGAGGTTGGCGTGAACGTGCCTGCGGCAAACCTGATGGTCATCGACCAGCCGGACCGCTTCGGGCTGTCGCAGCTGCACCAGCTGCGGGGCCGCGTGGGTCGCGGCAATCAAGAAGCCTGGTGCTTCTTGATGCAGCCCGAAGGCGAAACGGCAGACACCAGCATGGAGCGGCTTTCCAACTTCGCCGCCACCGAAGACGGATTCGAGATTGCGGAGCTGGACTTGCAGACCCGCGGGGCTGGCAACCTGGAAGGAAACGAACAGAGCGGCGCCTGGGTGTTCCGCTGGTTCGACTGGATAGAAGACCAGGAACTGATTTCACAGACCCTTGAAACCGCCGCCAACATCCTGAAGGAAGAATCTGTCTTCGACGACAACGCCAAGGAAAAAATCCAGGCCTGGTACGCCGAAAAGCCCGTAGTCAACGAAGACGGCGTGCACTGACCGTGCACCTGCGGCTAGCCTACCCCAACAACTGGGTCATGGTCCCGAAAACAAGGGCCGTAAGCACCACGTTCAAGAAAAACATGGCCCGGCGCACAATCATAAAGAATAGCGGTTGCCAGTGGAAGATGCCGTCTGTCGGGTCCAGCAGTTCCTTCACCGCCAAAAAAATGTTGATAAGCCCGGTCATAATGAGCATCAGAGCACCCGGGAAAAATCCTTCGCCCCACACCAGGACCGTAAGGCCTATGCCAAAAATCATGGCGATGACGCCGATGACGATTTCCACCCGCAAAATCATGTTCTTGATCTTGCGCACCTTGTTTTCTACAATCTCTTTCGTCTCGTCAGCCAAAACAACCTCTCAAAAATCCATCCGTCACAGGCTGTAACTGGTAGTCACAGAAAAATGGGGCATGCCCTTCCGCTCCCCGTTCATGGGGAAACTCACGTCCAGCTTGTTCACCAGCCTGCTGATGGACTTGGTCTGGATAAAACGGATACCCGCTCCCAGCACGTAAATCAAGTCCTTGCGGTTGATATCTTCCAGTTCCCAGGCGGTCTCCCCCACAGACGCAAAGGCCACCACCACAGGCACCAAGGTCGCGATTTCAAAGTCGAAGAAATACCTGGGCTCGATGCTGCCGTAAACCCTGGCCTGACCCGTATAGTAACCCGTAGGGAACCCAACAAATCCGTCGGAGCCACCCAGCGAAAGCTGGTAACCCAGGCGGGCGTCTTCGTACACATCCACCAAGCCCCGCAAGGCCGTAGAGAAAGAATTGCTGGGGTGGAAAATGTATTCACCATCAACACGGCCGTAGAAATCCCTGCGTTCCCCGTGGTCCAGGTAAAAATACATCTGGGTTTTCAGGTTCAGGTGGTTCCAGCCGCTGCCCAAGTAAAGGTTGGTCCAAAAGTCCAGACGGATATCGTTGTTGTCGGAACCCAGCTGTTCGTAGTTCTTGGAGATTTGCGCCTTCAGGGAATAGCCCTTGTCCACATCTTCGGTCCACTTGGCATTGTGCAGGTTCTTCACCTTCTCGTAACGCAGGTTGGAATACATCACGTAGGCGCCCAGGCGGGAATCCTTGCGCCTTGGCAGCCACAAATCCCACGCCGCACCGGAATCGATGACATAGGTCTGGTCGTTATGGGTGAACAGGTAGCGGTACAGGCGCCCCTCTTCTGCTGTCTCCCGATGGTAATCGTAAGTTGCCCCCAGGTAGAACTTGCGGAGACTCCCCCCAAAGGAACGGCTGAACCTAAAACTCAGGGAATCCTCGATAAAGTCTTCCACCTTCAAAAGCTTCACCGTCTCCTCGCCGTTGTATTCCAGGGTATCCTTTGTAAGAATTCCCTCCCGATACGTTTTTTCGTTCAGTGCCACATCCGTGCCGTTTTTCGCAACGGTCTCATCCGCACTGGACTGGACGAAGCCGCCATCGGCCACGCCAAGCTCATACACATATATGTGAGGCGTGGTAAGCAGATAGGTTGAGAATCTTGCCACAGAGCCCCGAGGCAAGTCCCCGCTTCCATAATAATAGGCAAACCGCTTGTTTTTGAGACCCGCCAAGGTATAGGCCCACTGGTTCACGCCCCGACTCAAGAAAGGCACGTACATCTGCCAGCTGGCCAGGTAGCCGTCGGTATTGTAACTGTAGAGCACATCCAGGTGGTTGTAGCGGAAAAGGAAGTGCGGGTCGGAATACTCCGCCTGCCACATGTCGCGGAATTCGTCATGGCCGTAGTAAAAGCCCACCTTCTGCCCCAGACCGAGGAAGTTGCTCTCCTGGATGCCGATTCCGTAGTTCAGGTTGTCGTAACTCCATTCGCTGCCCGAAAAACCAATGCTGAAAGGCAGCGTCAGGGTCCAGTTGTCGCTGGTGTAAACATCCACGAAGGTGGAGTCACCCTGGCCACTCACCTGGATACTGGCGTCCGAAAGGAAGTTCTGGTCCCGCAAGAACCGTTCCGATTCCAGCATCAGGTTCAGGTCCACCACATCGCCCTCGTTGAACAGCAGTAACTTGCGGACCGTGGCCTCCCGGGTCTCGATATGGATCACGTTCAGCAGGTCGTAGGCCCACTTGTCGTACTTGGTGTGGTACTTGGAATCGTCGAAGGCGTCACCGATGTGGTAGCGGATTTTATCTACCCTAAAAGGCGCCGTAGAATCAGCGGCTGCAGCGTTAGCGGCAGGTGCGCCGGACACGCCCTCGGCAAAAACCGAGACCGCGAGGGCACAGACGATAAAGGGCAAAATCCGCATGACGGGGACAATATAGAAAATAGGGGTTAGGGGATAGGATCTAGGGGATAGGGAAATATGAAATGTGGAATGTGTGGTGTGGAATGTGATGTTCGAGGAATGTCATCCTCGCGCAGGCGAGGATCCGCTCGATGTTCTAGACTCGGGCTGATGAGGCAAGAAAACTAATGCGGGATTCGGAATTGTCTTTGCGAGGTCCGCAGGAGCGAGGCAATCTCTATTCCAAATACAAGGGGGGAAGCCTCCCCCTCGGCGAAGCCTGTAGTCTTCGCCTACCCCCTCGTGCGTCGCGTCTCTTTCCGCACCACCTCAAAAAAGTCATTTTCTGTCACTAATTTTAATGTAGATTTAAGGAGTAAAGAAAAGAGAGGTTCGTTATGTCTTTTTGCGCTTTGGTCATCTTGATAACCGCCGTCTGTTTCTGCTCCACCGGTGACGCAAGGAAATAAAATTCCTATATTTACCCCGGGTAGCGGATGACCGCCGGCAGCGATGCTGGAGGAAAGTCCGGGCACCACAGGGCAGGATGCTGGATAACGTCCAGGCGCGGAAACGCGACAGACAGTGCAACAGAAAGCAAACCGCCAGGTTCGGGCGCAAGCTCGGGCAAGGTAAGGGTGAAAGGGCGAGGTAAGAGCTCACCGCATTCCTGGTGACAGGGATGGCACGGTAAACCTCATCCGGTGCAAGACCAAGCAGGATTCCGTCCGCAAGGACCGGCTGCGGCCCGCGGCTGTTGGATATCCGGGTAGGTCGCTTGAGGCGGTCGGTAACGATACGTCCAGAGAGATGGTCATCGCCCCGAGATTACATCAAAGGGTACAGAACCCGGCTTATAACTACCCTAAAACGAAGGCCCCCGCTTACCGCGGGGGCCTTCTCCTTATACTTTTCTCTTCAAACTACAGAACCGTCCCAGAGCCGCTGTTGCAAGTTCCATATTTTCCGATCTTGTAGATCTTGATGGTATTGGTCGGAGAAGACACATAAAGCGCGCATTCTGAAGGAGCATAATACTCGTAATCGCATTCAACGTTGGCTTCGTCATTGGTGTACTTGAAATGCAGAGCCTCCACGTTTTTCAGCGCTTCCGCCTTTGTCAAGGATGTTTTCGCATATTGCGAACGAGTCAAGCTAGTGGGGAAAGCGATATCAACTGTTTTTGGGGAAGTCGCCGAGCTCGCCGGATAATAGTACGCCATCCCACCATCGCCTGTGGCTGGCAAAGCAATTTCAAAAGGCTTGGTAGACTGGTAAGTTACGCATATGCCAGTCCAACCGGACAAATCTACAGTTGAACCGTCTTTAGACCACTTGAATCCAAAACCTGCATAGGGATAGGGGTCCGGCGCATTGTAGTAATAGAGACCATCACTAGCCTTGTGCCAACCGATATATTTCAGAGTGATGCTCAGGTCCAGCGAAGAGGAACCAAAAACGCCTACCGCGGTGGAAGCGCCAAAATCTGCATCATCCAAATACTTGAACCACCAGCCGGAACTATCCCCGGTCACCGCGCTTTCTTCAAAGAAGTTGTATTCATTGACATCACCGAAGAAGGTCTGAGCACGAGACTCGTAAGAAGGTTGCCAAATGATTCCGTCCGCAAAGGTAACAACCTTCTCTTTATTGCCGGAATTGCTGGAGGTCTTGGTTGTGCTGCCAGAGTCCGAAGAACCGGGCGTGGTGCCTTCGTCGCCGCCATTTGCGGGGTTGGCGGCGGCCTTCGCTTCGTTGCAAGTCTCTACATTGTCCTCGTAAACTTCGTCCAAGGTCGCCGCTCCAAAAATTTCAACATCTTCAGTAACGGTGCATTTGCCCTTGTCGTACTTGGCGGTAGCGCCTCCCTTGGCATAGGCGTTGCAAACCGCTTCGGCCGTAACATCGTCCCCAATGGCCGACAAGTCAGCCGTAGAAACCACCGAGGTCAGCTCGCCACCGGCAAAGACAAATACGGTTGTGTAGCTTTCGCCCTCTACATTCTCCTTTATCGTAACCGTCGTACCCGTCTTGGTAACGGAGCAAATGTCGTCTGCACCTGTTCCCCCGTTCCCGCTAGAATTGCTGCTCTTGGCAAAGGGGTTTTTATTTCCAGAATCGGTACTTGCCGGCTTTACCGCCTCGTTTGCGGCATCGCAGGCCTTCTGCTGGGCCTGTTCCAGCTGGTCGATGGATCCAGGCATAAGCCCAGCCGTCGTCTTCACGGTGCACTTGCCGCCTTCAAAGCTGGCCTCGGAGACACCTTCCACATTCATGGCATTGCAGGCAGATTCTCCGCCAGCCCCCACGTCGGTAACGGTGGACTGGGAAGCCATATTGCCGTCGTCACCAAATTCGTAAATGGTGGTAGTAACTACCCCGTTCACATCGTTTTTCACGGTGAGGGTGTTTCCATTCTTGTCAACAGTGCAGACATCTCCCTGGGCGTTAGGGCCGCTGCCCTTGGAATCACTTCCACAACCAAACAGACCAATGCTGGCGGCACAGACCGCCGAAGCTAACGCAATTGTATTTTTTCTGTTTACAATTCGGTTTGACATAAAAAAAGACCTCCAAGCGGGTTTTATCTTATACAAATATATATTCTGGAGGCCCTGTAGTCAATACCACATAAGCCTTACGTTGTTTTTTTGTTGAGAAAGATTTACAAATGTAGGCTGAATACACATTAGATACAGAGAAAGACCTAAAAAAACGACCCCGGCATCGTTGCCGGGGTGACAGTTGGGGTAAAATCCGGGGGCAAGCCCCAAGAAATTAAATATCCAGGTCGATACCTACGCCCACGCCGCGGCTTTCACGCTTGTAGGTGTTCTTGCCGTATTCCACGTCTTCTTCCCAGTCCTTATACAGGGAATGGAAATAGCCCAGGTTGAACTTGAGCCAGTCGGTAGCCCTGAAGGCAAGGCCGAAACCGAAGGTGGTATTGTCCAGAATGATGCTCATCTCGCTCAGGTATTCGTCGGAGAGGTTGTAGCGGGTCACCTGCACGCCACCGCTCAATGTCCAGCGGGTCAAGAAATCCACTTCCACGCCGTAGAGGAACTCGTCGGTATCGTCAGCATACTTTTCCTGCTTACCGGGGAGGTTCGCCTTGGAGTCGAACCAATGGCCATAACCCAGGCTCAAGCGCAGGTTGTCCAGCAGGGAGTAGGTAAGGCCCGCGTAGATGGAGGCGGGAATGTCGTTGTCGCTCTTGACGCCGTCATCGTAGCTGTCAATGCCCACCTGGTTCACCTTGGTGTCATTCTCCATCTCGATGGAAGTGTTGTATTCAAAGCGCAGACCAAAGGAGAGGCGCTTGTAGTTGATGGCGAGGGCCGCGATGGGGGTAATGCCGTAGCCGGTCTGTTCCACGTCCAGTTCCTTGTCGGAAACCTGGGCGGCCACGGCCTCCAAAGTCTTGGACTTGATCATGAGTTCTTCGGCCTGGGCGCCGTACTGTTCGGCGGCGGCCTTGCTCTGGGCGGCAGAAGCCTTGTCACCAGCGGCGGCGTACTTTTCGGCGGCGGCGGCATACTGCTCGGCGGCACCGGCGGCCTCCCCTGCCTTCCCGGCCAGGTAATCCGCAATATTATTGAAAGTAGAGGCGGCCTCCACCATGCTGCCGTCCAGCCCGAGAATCTCGTTCTTCGGGTTCACCTTGATATTCTTCAGTTCGCCTTCGTAGTGGTTGTAGGCGTAGTTAAAGCGGGCTCCCAAATAGATGGAGGCAAAGTCCACGATACGGTAAGAGGCGCCCAGGGCAAAACCGAATATGTAGGAGGTTCCCGTCAAGGAAATGTCCGCCTCGTGATCCGTCGTTTCGAGACCGTTCTGGGTCAGCATGCCGGGAATCTGGGCCACGGCCACGTCAAAGGAGGGGAATCCGTCCTTGTAGTTCAGGGCGCCACCGCCACCGGTAATCCCGAAATAGCCCGAAAGGGCCAGGTTGCCGCGATGCCAGGTCACCATGGCGCTGGGCATGGCCGGAATCTGGGCCTTGCCGCGGAACTTTTTCTCCCCACCAAACAGCGGGGATTCCGTATAGGTGTTACGGCTCTGCCAGAAGGCCTGGGAGTTGAGAGAAATATGGAATCCGTCGGTCATGAAGGCTGTACCGGCGGGGTTGTAGTAGGGAGCGTCCGCCTCGGTAGTGGCATAGCGGGCCACGTTACGCAGGTAAGCCGCGGACTGGTTGGTGTTGGTATTCAGACCGCTAGCCAGAGCCAGGGACGAAAATGCGCCCATTAGGCCAACAATTTTGGTGAGTTTCATGAGGGGACCTTCTCTGTTTTATGGATTTCGGCCCCAAAGTTAGAAATGAATCCCATGAATTTATCTACATTTCGCTTACATTTTTCTAACGCGAAGAAAAATAAAAGCGTTTTGTATGTTTGCCCCGTGTCGTGGGCCCGCCCCCGTATTGGACTCGGGGGCTTCCCTCGGGTCTATTGGCGGGGCCTGCCGCCACGGCGTCTAAACCGCTCTAGAGGGACACGAACCGCCGGAGCCCAAAGCTCACGGAAACCGCACACAAGACGACGGAAGCCGCCAAGGTCACCGCAGGCAACAACAGTCCCTGCAAGAACACCTCGTGGAACAGCTGCACCAGAAGAAGCAGCGGCACAATCAGGAACAGGGAAATGTGGGCCGCTGCCCGCACCGTCTTCACCCGAAGCGAGAGCATCAGGGAAAACGCCGTCGTGAGAAGCACCGCCGAAAGGGCCCCCAGGATAGAAGCCACCGCGGCCACCGCAGGAATATCCGGATGGGCAAGCCAGTAGGCCGACTGGGCCAAAAGGGAAAACACCACCGGGAAAGGGAGTATGGCCAGAAGCTTGCCCCAGAAAAGTGTCGAAGGCTTTATCGGAGAAAGCTGCAACAGTTCCAGGGAATTGCGCTCCCGCTCCCCCGCGAAGGAATCCCCGGCCAGGGGAGAGCCCATGGGCGCCATGAGGCACCCCAGCAAAAGCATCATGTAGCCTTCCATGCCCTCCATAATCTGCCCGCCATAGCGGGAGACCGCAATCCCCTGGCTCGCCGCCAGAATCACCGGCGGGATGACGAAGGGAATCCAGAATTTCGGGTCCCGGAATATCAGGCGGATTTCGTGTCTAAAAACGTGAAGCATAAAAATGTGAGCGGCAAAGCCGCGATGTGTGATGTGAAGTGTGTAATGTAAAATGGGTTATCCCTCATTCCACATTACACATTCCACACTATGCATTACCTCTTCAGAGTTTTATATCTAATCGGCTTCGGGTTGTCGGCATCTTCGCCGAGGCGCTTGCGACGGTCCGCTTCGTATTCGCTCCAGTTGCCTTCGAACCACACCACCTTGGAATCACCTTCGTAAGCGAGGATGTGGGTGGCGATACGGTCAAGGAACCAGCGGTCATGGGAGATAATCACGGCGCAGCCTGCGAACTTGAGGATTGCCTGTTCCAGAGCCTGCAACGTTTCGATATCCAAGTCGTTCGTCGGTTCGTCAAGGAACAAGAGGTTGCCCGGTTTCTGCAGGTTCTTCGCCATGAGCACGCGGTTGCGTTCACCACCCGAAAGGGCCGTCAGCTTTTTCTGCTGGGCAGCACCCGTGAAGTTGAAGAGTCCACAGTAGGCGCGGCCATTCATCTTGCGGTCGCCCACCATAATCTCATCGTTCCCGCCAGTGATTTCTTCCCACACGGTCTTGCTGTCATCGAGGCTATCGCGGCCCTGTTCCATGCTGATGATTTCGACAGTCTCGCCAATCTTGAGCGTACCGCCATCGGGCTTTTCCTGGCCCATGATCATCTTGAACAACGTCGTCTTACCTGCACCGTTCGGGCCGATAATGCCCACGATGCCGGAACGCGGCAGGTTGAAGTTCAAGTCGTCGAACAGCACCTTGTCGCCAAAGGCCTTCTGCAGGTGTTCCGCCTGAATGACGATATCGCCCAAGCGCTTGCCGTTTGCAATGTGGATCTGCGCGACCTTAATTTGTTCCTTGGAATCTTCGGCCAAGAGTTCTTCGTAAGCCTTGAGACGGGCCTTGCTCTTGGCCTGGCGTGCCTTCGGGCTCTGCTTGACCCATTCCTGTTCGCGAGCGAGACGTTTCTGACGGTCAGATTCGCCCTTTTCTTCGTTCTTCATGCGTTCAAGCTTCTGGTCGAGCCACTGGGCGTAATTGCCTTCCCAAGGAATGCCGCGACCGCGGTCGATTTCCAGAATCCAGTTCGTTACGTTATCGAGGAAGTAACGGTCGTGGGTCACCAGAATCACGGAGCCCTTGTATTCGCGGAGGTGGCGTTCGAGCCAGGCGACCGTTTCGGCGTCCAGATGGTTCGTCGGTTCGTCAAGGAGCAGTAAATCCGGTTCTTCAAGGAGCAGGCGGCAGAGAGCAACGCGGCGCTTTTCACCGCCGGAGAGGTTCGTCACCGGCCAGTCGCCCGGCGGGCAACGGAGAGCGTCCATCGCAATTTCGATATTGCGGTCGAGGCTCCACAAGTCCTGAGCATCGATGATATCCTGAAGTTTCGCCTGTTCGTCGAGGAGCTTGTTCATCTCGTCGTCTTCCATCGGTTCAGCAAACTTCATGGAAATCTCGTTGAAGCGGTCGAGCACGGCCTGCTTTTTAGCAACAGCCTGCATCACGTTTTCCTTGACAGTCAAGTTCGGGTCAAGCTGCGGTTCCTGCGGCAAGTAGCCTGCGGTGCGGCCCGGTTCAATCCAGGCTTCTCCCTGGAATTCCTTGTCGATGCCCGCCATGATGCGGAGCAAGGTAGACTTACCGGCACCGTTCTGGCCGATAATACCAATCTTTGCGCCATAGTAGAAGCTCAAAGAAATGTCCTTCAGCACCTCTTTGTTAGGCGGATAGGACTTGGTCATTTTGTACATGTAGAAAACGAATTTTTCTGCTTTGTTTTGTTCGGCCATATTTAGCTCGCTTCGCTTCGTAGTGTGAAATGTGAAGTGTGAAATTACGCTAGTGTCATCTTGAGCGAACCCTGGAGCTGCAGGCGACAGGGAGAGTCGAAAGATCTAGTAGATTCTTCGACTTCGTGCTTCGCACTCCGCTCAGAATGACACGGCACCTGTTTTCTCCCTAAATGTAACAAAATTCTTTTCTATACTTGTGTGGTATGAAGCTCATCCGTGGCATTATGGTCTGCCTGCTGCTCAGCATTTTTGCTCGAGCGCAAGACGAAAGTGCGCCGGAACATTTCCAGCGGTTCTCGGTCATGCCTGTAGTCGCCTACTCCGAAGAAACGGAACTGGAATACGGCGGGCTGTTGGTGCTGTTTTTCAAGCCCTTCGAAGGGAGCAGCCATGTTTCCACAATTGACCTGGTGGCCCTGGGCACTACCCGCAACCAGTACGGTTTCCGTCTGTCACCTAATTTTTGGCTCTTGGCAGACCAGGTGCACATTCCCTCCATATTCAGACTTTACAAATGGGAGTCTTCCCTCTTTGAACGAGGCAGCCGCGGAGACTTTGACGCCATCGGCACCTACGAACGGACCTATTTCAACGGATACGTTCCCATTGAACTGAGTTTCGGCATTCCAGACTGGCTGCCCTTCCGCTACGGACCCGTTCTTGATGGCGAAACCCGAAAGAACAAGCTGGGCGAAATCATTCCGGAAGGGAGCGAAGACGGCTGGTTCTTGGGGGGCGGCTACAGGCTGGTCCTGGACGAACGAGACAACCACAACTGGCCTACAAAAGGCTACTATACGGCCTTCGAAGAAATCTTTTACGGCGGAAACTTCCGTTTCCATACCGAAGAACTGGACCTTCGGTTCTACACGCCACTGTTCTGGAAAACATCCCTTGCCTTAGGAGCCTATTTCAAGCAAAGCAGGGGCAGCGACATTCCGGTAAGCTACCTTGCCGGTCCCGACGGTACAGACCGTTTTCGCGGTGTGGATTGCGGGGTCTGGAACGACAACCAGGCCATGATTTTCCAGATGGAATTCCGGAGACCCCTGTTCTGGCGGCTTGCGGGAACCATCTTCGGAGAAACATTCCAGTCCGGGCCCTATTTTAGCGAAATGCTCAAGCGGAAAATGCACTACTCCGTAGGTTTCGGAGGGCGTCTGGCCCTAAACAGGAGCGAAAAACTCCACGCCCGCGGAGACATTTCCCTCATCGACGGAAAGCACATCGGACTCACCATAGACCTGCGAGAAGCCTTCTAAAAAAGCGGCGGTCTCAACGAACAACAAGCGCCTGGTATTAACCAGGCGTGTTTACGAGAGTGAGCACCAGCCCTGCACTTGTGTCCAAAGTCTAGTGCGAACGGTCGTTATTAGAACCAACGCCAGGTGATTCCGAACAGGACCATGTTCTTATACTGGACATCCACGTCTTGGTCCTTGTCGTACACCATGTCGTAGCCAACCTGGAGTTCGATGAGCGGGGCGATAATCACGGCCAGAAGATTTTCCCACTTGGCGTCAATTTCATCCTTGCCCTTGAAGTTAGTAAAGGTCCACAAGCGAGTCTTGAAGCTCACAATGTCGGAGAGAGCGTACTTGAACTCGGTGATGGTTTCCATACCGGGTTCGTCCTTGACCTCTTCGATTTCGTCTTCGGTATCCGGATCGTCGGCATAGCCGTAGCCGTGAGAAATGGTCATGCGGTTTGCAAAGGCCACGCGCTGGCTAAAGTTGTCGTTGGGAATAAAAGCGATACCAACCATCTGAGTCAGATAGGCCGGATCCATGAAGCAAGAAACAGCGGTCTTAATTTCATCGCCAGTCTCTTCGTCTTCGCTATACGTGTAGCCCTTTAGGAACTGGGTCTCGTAACGGGCGCCAATATAGGGCTTGAGCATTTCCGTCATGTTGAAGTCCAGGGTGGATTCCCAGAAAATCTTATCTACGGATTTACGCTTACCCAAACCGTCAGTCCAAGTCTGCCCCAACTGCAGGTCAATCAGGTTACGCCAATTGGCCACGGACCACTTACCCTGCACATCGGCGTAATAGGTCACCAACCAAGTGTACATGGAAGTTCCGTCTTCTTGCCAGTTGCTAAACTGCATACGGGTGTACTTGACTCCGGCCACCACGTCGGCGGTCCAGTTTTCGGGCAGGGCGCCTTCGAACATGCCTCCTTCGGCATGGGCGGTAGTTGCAGAAGCCAAAGCGGCTAGACCAAACAAGATCAAAGATTTCAGTTTCATGGTATTTCCTCTCTATGTATAGAAAGATAGAACTTTTGCACTATTTTGCAATACCTTTACTATTATTAGAGTATGCTTTATGGGAGTTCCATTCGGCGGATTGCATTTACGCTAATCCTACTCGCCGGACTTTCTTTCGGGGACATTTCAACCGAAAATGCCCCCCTGCGCGCTATGGCGGGCGCCTCTATCGGCAGGCAAACGCCAATCATGGCAACTCTCGGCCTCGGGTACCAGAGTGCCATTCTATATGTAGAAGGCATGGGAGTCCACAAAGGCGACAATGACTTCTGGTGCGGCCTGCGAGGTACCATCGCCTGGACAATTTTTAGGGATACGCCCTTCAACCTGGACTTGGGTGTTGCCGGAGGCTACGAATATGCTCGGGCCCCAAACGGAATGCATCAAGCTTTGAATGAAGCCAATGGAAAAACCTTCGTTTTCCCCTACAATTACGAGGAATCCCTAGACATTGGCATAGAAATCCGAGCACACCTCTATGGCTTTTATAGTCAGGTGGGCTACCCACTCTACCATTTCCGCAAACACGACGAACCCACCCTCACCTGGAGGATGGGTTACATGGTAAGCATTTTTTAGAAGTCGCAATCTTCATCAAAGCCCAAGCAGTCAAATTCGTCTAGAAACAAGCAAGACCAAGAACGAGAACCGAAGCTGTAAAATAATACAGCGAGAGTTCTCGTGACGCCGTATTGCGAAGTTTATAGGCGAATTAGTAAGTTCCCAACAGGGAACGCACCTTCTCCATCATCGCCTTGGATTTTACGCGAGCTTTTTCCTTACCGTACGCGAGAATCTTGTCAATTTCTTCGGTGTGGTTCAGCAAGTAGAAGTACTTTTCGCGGGCGGCACCCAGGTGTTCTTCGAGAACATTCTGCAGTTCCTGCTTCGCATGACCCCAACCCATGCCACCTGCGCGGTAGCGAGCAGCCAAGGCTTCGGTCTGTTCTGGCGTTGCAAACAGCTTGTACAACTTGAACACGTTGCAAGTATCCGGATCCTTGGGTTCTTCGATGCCCTGGGAATTCGTCACAATCTTGCCAATTTTCTTCTTCAAGGCCTTGCTTTCCAGGAAGATGTCGATGACGTTGTCGTACGACTTACTCATCTTGCGACCGTCGAGGCCCGGGATAATTCCCGTGGTTTCCTGGAACACGGGTTCGGGAATGGTGAACACGTCTTCGCCAAAATGCTTGTTGAACTTGATGGCGATATCGCGGGCAAATTCCACGTGCTGCTTCTGGTCCTTTCCCACGGGCACGATGTCAGCGCTGAACATCAAAATGTCGGCGTCCATCAGGCACGGGTAGCAGTAAAGGCCCATGTTCACGTTGGCATCCGGATCTTCACCGGCGGCGTTGTTCGCCTCGACCTTCGCCTTGTAGGCGTGGGCACGGTTCATAAAGCCCTTCGGCGTAAAGCAGCTGAGCGCCCAGCTGAGTTCAAAAATTTCGGGAATGTCGCTCTGCTTGTAGAACAGGCCCTCTTCGGGGTTCAGGCCAAGGGCAAGCCAGGTTGCCGCAATCTTGTAGATGTTCGCACGCATTTCGGCACCGTTCTGCACGGTGGTGAGAGCGTGGTAGTCGGCGATAAAATAGACCGTATCGTAGGTCTTCGAAAGTTCAAGAGCGGGGCGGATGGCGCCCAGGTAGTTGCCTAAGTGCGGCGTGCCGGTGGGCTTGATGCCCGTGAGAGAAATTTTTTTCATGAGCACAAAGGTAGTATATTTTTATTAGGCCACCTCTAAAAATTGCTTTGATAAAAAGAATTTGAGCGAAACCGAGCGCAGGCAGGAACGAAAAGTGATGAATACTGGAGGTCTTTGCCACTTTGAGTGACGAAACTGCGCGATGTGTTGCAGCCAAATTTTTGAAAATGAATTTTTAGAGGTGGTCTTTTGTTACATTTCACCCTGCAATGCTCAAAGACGAGAAATACATACTGGTAGATAGCGAAGACAGCCTCGCAAACCTACTGGCCGACCTGGAACTTTACGACATGGCGGCGGTAGATACCGAAGCCGACTCCATGCACCATTACGAATCAAAACTCTGTCTGATACAGATTACCATTGGCGATCATCACTATATAGTGGACCCCCTCTGCGGGCTGGATATTTCCCGTCTTTTCAAGGCCAGGGCCATGCAGACCCTGATTTTTCACGGGGCGGACTACGACCTGCGGCTTTTGTGGCAGACCTTCGGTTTTTCTCCCAAGAAAATTTTTGACACCATGCTCGCTTCCAAGTTCCTGGGCGAGGAACACCTAGGACTTGCCGACCTTGTCCGCAAGTACTTTGGCGACGAACTGAAAAAAGAGAACCAGCGGGCGGACTGGTCCATACGGCCTCTACCTCTGGAAATGTGCGAATACGCCATCCACGATACCTTTTACCTGCACGAGCTGTGCGCCATCCTGGCCGGAAAACTGCAAGAGACTGGACGCCTGCAATGGCTTATGGAGCAATGCGACGCTCTAATAGAACATTCCAAAGAACAAGGTCACCCTAAAAAGGACCCCTGGAGGATTCCCGGTTCCAACGTTTTCCCGCCCTTGGGACTGAATATTTTGAAGCATGTGTGGGAATGGCGCGAAAAACAGGCCGAAGCCATGGACCGTCCTCCATACAAGGTCATGCCCGCCGAACTCATGCTTTCCATTGTCCGGCACGTGATGCGGGATTACCCAGACCTGAAACAAGAAAGGCTCCCCAGACTTCCCCGGAATTTCAGGGAAGAACGGCTGGATTCCTTCATGGCCATGCTTCAGCAGGCGATTGACACTCCCGAGGGCGAATGGCCCGAAAAGCTCCCCAGGTCGGCTCCCCCTGCGGTCATTCCCCATTCGGAACTGCTGGCCGCCCTGAAGCTCTGGCGAGACGAAAAGGCCGAACAGCTGAACCTGGACACATGCCTGGTGGCCAACAAGAACCAGCTGGTGTGGCTTGCCGTTCCAGGAGACACTCCCTGGGAAGCCCGGTACGAAAACGCCCACCTGCTGGGCTGGCAAAAAAAGGTGTGGAACCAGATTCTGCAAGAGCACCTGGACAAGGCCGAAAGGATAGGAGAATAACCAATGGCCGCTTCCATCGCTATTGCAATTCTTGTCATTCTCATATTCAGTTCCAGCGCCATCGTGGAACTGATCCAAAAGAAACGCCATGAAAAGACGGGAGAATCCATTATCAAGGAACCCTGGGTAGAAATCCACCAGATTCCTGGCTACCGGGACGCCCGAAAAGTGGCGGCCTTCTACCCTCTCAAGGGAGAACCCAATATTTTGCCCATCGTGCAGGAACTCTCCATGGAGGGCCGGCTTCTACTGCCCAAGGTGACGGGCGAAACCACCATGGAATTCTACCCCATCGAGAACCTGAAAAAAGATTTGGTTCAGGGGCACTTCGGCATCATGGAACCCCGCGAAGGAATCGCCCCCTGGGAAGGCCCCATCTCCGTATTCCTGGTTCCAGGAACAAAGTTCAACTGGGACGGGAGTAGGCAAGGCCACGGCAAGGGTTACTACGACCGGTACCTGGCCAAGTTCCCCAGCGCTTACAAGGCAGGTATTGCCACCCCGGCACAGATTTCCGACACACCCCTAGAGCAGAAACCGACGGACATCCAGATGAATTCCGTTATCGCCTGCAGAGAGAGGTATTGATTATGAATTTCGAGAACAACGACAAGAAATTTGAACGACGTAGCTTCGGAGAAGAACGACGTTTTTCTCAGGCAAATACGGCCCCCCCCCGTTTTGACAAGCCCCGCTTCAACCGCCCGCGCCCAGAAAACGTGGTCCGGGCTATCGGCGACAAGGACGCAGCACCCCAAGTTGCCGTCGGCGGCATTAAAGAAGTAGAAGCCCTACTCGAGAACGAGCCCCTGAAGGTCCATCGGGTGCTGTTCATGCACCAGTCTAAAAACCCAAAGCTCTACAGCCTGCAAAAACTGGCCAAAAAGGCCCACGTGCATGTGCAACAAGTGGATTCTAAAATTTTGGACTCTTACGCGCGGCCGAACCAGGGCGTGGTGGCCTTGATGAACGAAAAGGAACTGTTGGCCTGGGAAGACGTGCGGGAGGAATTTTTCAACGCCCGTGATACCGGCGAAAGAAAGCTTATCGCCGTAGCCACCAACATCGAAGACCCGCGAAACCTGGGAGCCTGCATCCGTAGCTGCCTCGCCCTGGGCGTGGACCTGTTCATGATTCCCGCAAAAGGCATGTGCGGAATTACGCCAAGCGTAGAGCGGACCTCTGCCGGAGCGCTGCAAAAAATGCGAATTTGCAGGCCCGACAACCTGGAAGGGGCCATCGGGGAGCTGAAACTGGCGGGTTACCAGATTCTGGGCCTCGATGCCGACACCGAGACGAACCTGGCCGGTTTCGACTTTGCTGACCATGCGGTCATTGCCGTAGGCGGCGAAGACGTGGGCCTTCCGCCCTTCGTGAAAAAACAGTGCGACGCCGTGCTCCGGATTCCCATGATGCCCGAAGCTCATTCCTACAACGCCTCCGTGGCCCTATCTTTGGGCCTGTACGAATACGCAAGGCTCCGCATCAAGAATTAATTATTTATTTTGGAAGGGATTGCAACTAAGAAGGACTCAATATGGAAAGCGCAAGAAAAATCGTCAACCAGTTTCTGAAAGGAAAATTCGAGGACAAGGACCTAAAGAGCGAACTGTATAAGGCCGCCGAAGCCGCCATGGAAGACGGCTGGACCTTTATGGACACCTCCTTCCAGATTGGAGGCCTTGCCCGTGAACGCGGCATGGCCGACGACGAAGTGGAACAGATTTTGCGCAGGGCCTTCTCCAGCGAAAAACGTTCTTCTGAACGGGAAGAAGCAAAGCCCGAACCCCACAGGGAAACCACCCAGGCGGCGGCACCGCCACAGACCACCATCATGCCGGCATTCACCACCAGCATGATTCCCATGGAACAGATGCTGGCCATGGGTCTTGATACCCAGTCCCTGGAACTGTTGCAGAACTTCAAGATTGACCCCGAAGCCCTGTCTATTCCATGGCCTGCCGCCGACTGGCGTAAGGACCTGGCCAAGCTTCTGGAAGCAACCTTCGAAGAAGACGAAACCATCGACTTCAAGATTTCGGACACTCCTACCGCCACATCGGAACTGGTGTCCAACATCGTGGGCCAGGACGATGCCATCAAGAAAATCATGAAGAGCTTGGACAGCCCCGAAGGAGCACTTATCTGCATCAACGCCACCAAGGGTGGCGAAGACGCCTCCGACGAGAGCTGGAAATATCGCTACGTAATGGTGGACAATCCCAAGATGACGCTAGCCAAGCAGCTGGCCTACTTTAAGGCGTTGAACCTTCCCTGCGCAGCCCTCATCAACACCGGCGCAAACTCCGTGCAGGCCTGGGTAAAGATTGGAGCCGACAACCAAGAGGAATACGACGAACGGGTCGATTTCCTGTTCAGCACCCTTGCCTCCCAAGGTTTCCAGGTAGATTCCAGCAACAGAAACCCAAGCATGATGGTCCGCATGCCGGGCGTGCTCCGTGGCGGAAAGCAGCAGTACTTGATCAGCTTGGAACAGGGTGCCAAGAACTTTGCCGAATGGAAACAGTGGGTGGAATACTCCCTAGACGGCAAGCCCCTCATCGAGCTTGCCAGCGACAGCGAAGAGGCCCCGAAAAAAGACGAAGTCTTAATCCAGAACATGCTCCAGGCCGGAGAATTCTTCTTGTTCACCGCTCCCCCGAAATGCGGGAAGTCCATGGCCCTGATGGACCTGGGACTTTCGCTTTGCTACGGTGAGGAATGGTTCGGAAACGCCACCACCATGAGCGATGTGCTGTTCATCAACTTCGAGCTTACCAAGTCCGTGTTCCTGAACCGCCTGTACCTGCTGGCCAACAAACGCGGGCTTCCCGCCAGCACCGGGAACTTCGGCTTCTTGAATCTGCGAGGAGTCGCCCTTTCTCCGCTGGAGACGGCACAGCTTATCGCAAAGCGCGTAGAAGGCGCGAAGAAGATGGGAAACCACAATTACCGTACCATCGTCATCGACCCCATTTCGGCGGTGTTCCACAACCCGAAAGCCATGCGCATTACCGGTGCCCCCCACCAGATTCTGATGCAGATGGTGGACACCATCATCGCCCTCACGGGCTGTGCCGTAGTGGCCGCCTGCAACAATGACGAATACCCCTACCTGGAATCCCGTGCCGACAGCGTGCTGAAACTCACGCCGGTAGAAGGCGGCCTGAACCAGTTCCAGATCAACGGCTCCTTCAGGGAATTCCCGAAACTCCTGGCTAGGGACTGCTCCTGGATCTATCCGAGATTCTGGGTGTAACAGGTGAGAGGTCGCAACTTCGTTGCTTTGAGGTATGAGCTCGGGCCTTCGGCCCTTTGAGTAGGTAAGTGATGAATCGTTTTACAAGAAAAAGTGTATCCAAAAACCATCAGCAAAAGCAAGAGCCTTCCAAGGTCGAAAAGCCAATTGTCCGCAGGGCGGCAAGTTTTGAAGACATCCAGAAGCAGTTCAGTTCCTGGACTAGCGACATGAGAATCCCCGGAAAAGTCCAGGCCTGGTTTACCGCAGAGGCAAAGCCCGAAAATTCCGACTGGAAAATCTACAACAAGCTCATAAACGGTCACGAAAGCCTGCTGTTGGATGCTCCCGCAAAGGGGATGGACACTCCCGAAGTTGTCACGCAGATTTTTGAACAAATCAAGAAAGAACACCTGCGCAATTTCCGCAAGGCCATCCGAACCATTTGGTTCAGGGCCTGCGGCAATGGAAACTTCGCCCTAGTAGTGCAGGCAAACCTCCGCGGCAAAAATTCCGCCCACGAATGCAAGACCTTCGTTGACTTTCTGGAGCGTTCCTGCCCCGAAATCATCAGCTGCCACCAAATCCAGTGCCAGCCCTTTGTGCCCTTTGACCCCACCGTACATCAAAGCACCCGCATCGAGTCCAGGTGCAATTTCGGCAAGGACTTTATGCCTCTAGGCGATTCCGGCTTCTGCATGCACGTGCTGGACTGGGCCCCCCGCATCAAGGACGCCTGGCTAAAGCTCCCGGAAAAAATAGCAAGCGCCATCCACCCTGCAAAAGGCGACAAGTTCTTTGAATTCTACTCGGGTTCGAGTTTTGTGGCCGCCTCCCTTTCCCCGCTGTTTGCCCAAGTAGAAAGCCAGGACTGCCGCGAAACATCCATGGAATCCTGCCGCCAGAACAGCCGCCTCGCCCCGCAAGACAACATGCGGTTCCATAGGGGGTTCTTTGACCCGGGATTTCTCACCAAGTTCTTTTCCAAGTCCGAAAATGACGGGCGGTGGACATTCTATTTCAACCTGCCCGAAGGAGAACCCCTGCCGGCAGGTTCCGTCGAAACCATCGCCGGGGTCAGGCCGGAGCGAATCTTGATCGAAACTGCCGACCTGGAACAGGCCCAAAAAATCATCAAGCAGTTCAGGAACCAGGGGTACGTCCTTCGCAAATCCATTCCTCTCTACCTGGAACCCGGCCGTGGGAAATTCGAAATTTTGGCCATTTTTGTGCCGGACCGGGTGGGGCTTCTTGGAGGAAAAAGGCAAAAACCTGCCCAAAATCCCATAAAACCCGCCCATAAAACACTTTTTGTGCAAAAAGCCCCTACTTTTAGGCAAAGAAAAGATTAAATTATTACATAACTTGTTCACGTTCAAAGAGTTACAAGGATTACTATGGGATTTTTGAAAACTGCGACTTTGTGCCTCGGTCTGGGAGTGCTGGTTGCGTCTGCCTATATCGTCAAGGAAGGCGACACCCTCTGGGACCTGAGTGACGAATTCCTGAACGACCCCTTCGCCTGGCCCGACCTGTGGGAAAACAACAGGCATATCCAGGACCCCCACTGGATTTATCCAGGTGACTCCATCTACTTCGGGGACAGCACCCGAGAAGAACCTGTAGCGATCCCCACCACCCAGAACCGCTACCCTTGCGGCGGCGCCATCGCCGACACCAACCTCCCTAAGGGCGTTTCCGCCGTAGGTTGCGACCAAGGCGATGCACGGAACGGCGACTTCGAAAACATGTTGGGTGACCTGCGCAACCGCGACAAGCGCCCCAAGAAAACAAAAAAAGACGATGTATACTATTACAATAAACGTCCCGCACCCAAGATTTTTAATGGTTATTACCAGATTCTCGCCCCAGAGATTTACGATGTTGACGCCCTGAAAAAAGACGAAACATTCTTTTCTATCCGCTCTGGAGAACGCAAAGAACCGATTCTCCATATTCCTGAAATGGAAGTGGTGGTTGGAGTCGGAAAAAAGACCGACATCAAGGCAAAAAAAGGTGATCTTGTGGAGATTCTTGACGCCCGGGCCATCGAGGTTCCCGGCACTCACGGAAAGAGTTTTGACACCTACGCCATGCTCAGACTTTCGGGTATTGCAAAAATCACAGCCGTTGGCGACACACTGTCCCGCGCCCAAATTGTGCAAAGCTTCAGAGAAATCAAGATCAACCAGTCTAAGGCCCGCATGAAAAAACAGCCCAAGGTTTTAGATGTAAAAGGTTACGGCAAAGAACAGGAAGCCGACATTGCGGAAATGGCCACCATACGTTACGCCATGGATCCCATGTTGATTATTGGAGCATATTCTTATGTACTCATCGACAAGGGTAAAGAAGACAAATTCAAAACCGGCGATGCCATTGCCATCTGGGAAGAAGACAAGTCAGACGAAAGCATTCCGCCTCGACTCCTAGGACGGGGTATCATTGCCCGAGCTGCAGATCACGAAGCCGCCGTACTAATACGCGAAATCTATTCCAACAACCGCCGTGTGGAAATGGGACACAAAGTTTCCGTCACCCATAGAGCACAATTAGCCAAGTGACAAAGACTCTAATAGCGATATCGGCCCTGGCCTTTTCATTGGTCACCTTACTAATGGGGACCAGCGTTCTCATATTGTTGTTCCCCAGCATTTCGTCGCACCTCCCCTTCTAGATTTAGGAGGTGACGGCTGAGAATCTCACGCAACAACCTCCTGTTCTTCGGCTTTTTTGCTGGAGCCATCGTTTTGCCGATGGCAATTCTTTCGTATTTGAGTTTTCGTAACATTCAAAACGAAAATTACCTTATCCAAAAGAACTTTGACGAAAACAGAATCTCGCTGCAAAAAGAACTGGAAGACGCTCTTGAAAAGGA